>MGVM01000011.1:0-16840 GCA_001800495.1 Elusimicrobia bacterium RIFOXYB2_FULL_48_7 | reverse complement strand
TACGTATTTCCACGCCCGGCTTGACCACGGGTTCGTGCTTGCAAGCGAGCCGCTTTACGCGGAATACGGCGCAATGTTCCTTGGCCCCGAGGCCTATGCCATGGAAACCTTCGCCAGGATGAAAACTGTGGTAGATTCGCCGGTTGAGCGCAAGGCCATTGAAGACGGTTCCGATAAATACGCCGACATGCACAAGTATTATTATTACGTAAGCGAAACTGAAGGCAGGCCGTTCGGGCAGGTCCTGCCAAGCCAGGCGTTCATGGGCGATTTCATGAAATACTGGCGCGCGTGGGGCATAAGCGGAATGGACCCCTACGAGTCCGTGGACAGGCGGCTTAACCTCAATTACGTGCCGGCTGACGGCCCCGCGCAGTACGCAAGCTTCAAGACGCCCGGCATCAAGACTATGCTGCGCTACAAACCCAAGTACTCCGCAAGGACAATACTTTTCGATAAATACCGCGAGTGGCTGGACCCCGAACTGTTCTTCATCGGCGGGGGGAAGAAGGAAAAATTCACCGATAAGCAGCACGCCTACCGCGGAAAGGCAATTATTTCAAAGTCCATAGTGTGGGTCAACGACAGGTTCGAGCCGAAATCGGAAAAAATGAAAGTTGAACTTCGGGATGCCTCAGGCGCCCCGGTCCAGCAGAAGGAGCTGGATATAAAGGCAAAACCCGGCGACATACAATTCATTGAATTCACGCTTAACGCGCCGGACGTGGCGCAGAAGACGCCTTACACGGTTGTTCTTTCAAGGAAAATTAACGGGCAGTTCGTTGAAAAAGACAAGCTTGACATGCAGGTCCACCCGGTGGACCCGGCTGGCGCCATTGCTGCGGTGAAACAAACCAGAAAAACCTGGCTGATAGACACAAAGGGGCTCACAAAGAAAACGCTGCAGGCCTTGAAAATAAAATTCGGGGACCCGGCATTATCGAGCGCGAAGCTCGGCTCCGGAGACCTGCTGATAGTCGGCAGGGAATCAATTTCAGAGCTTTATAAAAAAGTTCCTGATATTGCCGCGCTTGTGAAGAACGGGCTAAACGTGCTGGTGTTCGAGCAGACAAAACCGGACCTTGAGAAATACTGCAAACTCTACGCGGTGGAAGCCAGCGCGCGCCATGTTTTCCTGCCTATAAGCGGGAACCCCGTGACGAAAGGGCTTTCCCAGGAAGACCTTGCCGACTGGACCGGCGAAGGCACGCTCCTTGAAGCGTTCCCGGTGCCAACGAAAGAAGCATACGGTGAGCACCCTTTTAAGAACGGCAACCGGGGAATGGTAGCAAGTGTGGTTATTGAAAAACCCCACAGGGGCGCTTTTCTACACCTGCTCCACCAGGGTTTTGACCTGGCATACACTCCGCTGATGGAGGAAAAAATAGGCAAGGGAATGATACTTTACTGCCAGCTTGACGTTACAGGCAGGACGGCGGATAGCCCGGTGATAGAGCTGATAACAAAAAACATAATAGATTACGCCGACAAACGCGCGGCCGCCAAAGAGACTGCAATTGTTTATGCGGGCGGAGCGCACGGGAAGGATATACTTGAATCATCCGGCGCAGATTTTACGGTTGCCGGAGACCTGGGCAGCGCGGCGCAGGACGCGTCGAAAGACGCGGTGCTTGTGCTCGGCGAAGACGGCCTCTTCAACTTTGTCACTAAAAACAGGCAGCAGCTAACCGCGCACCTTTCAAAAGGCGGCACGGTGCTTCTGCTGGCGGTGAAGAACCCGGTTGAACTTGCCAGGATGCTGGGCGCCAATATCATCGGCCACAGCATGGAGGGTTACTGGTTCTACCCGAAGCAGGGGGAAACCGCCGGCATGTCGGCGGGAATGAGCGCGGGCGACTTCTACTGGAAGGATAATTTCTCCCTGCCGCTCCCCGACAAACAGTACCCGCTTTACTCGCAGAACATCGGCCCGAACGGGGGGCGGCTGATAATCTGCCAGATAGACCCGCTCTATTTCACGAACAAGGAAATCAACCAGCGCAGGTACAGGGGCAGGTATAAAATGAACAGGCAGGTAGCGATAGTCCTGGCGAACCTGGGCGCGCAATTCAAGGGGAATACGCCGCAATACATGGACGGCATTGAAAAACAGCAGGAAATAGACCTTGCCGGCGCGTGGAATTTCAAGATAGACCTTAACGACAAGGGCGAATCAGAGGGCTGGTACAAGACAGAATGGAAAGACGGTTTCAAAAAGATGAATGTGCCGGGTTCGTGGGAATCGCAGAATGAACTCACGCCGAACCCGAACGTGGACGGCAAACAGCCGTACGACGGCTACGCGTGGTACCAGAAAACCGTGGTGATACCTTCTTCATTGAAGGGCATACCGCTTTTCCTTGAGATGGGCAACGTGGACGATATGGACTGGAGCTACTTCAACGGCCAGCCGATAGGAAAGACCGGCAAAGAGACGAAAAATTACTACTCCGCAAAGCGCTACTACCCCATACCGGAAAATCTGATACAGTTCGACAAGCCCAACACCGTGACTGTGCGCTGTTTTGACGAGTACCAGGAAGGCGGGCTGATGAAAGGGCCGGACAAGATAGCTTTCAAGAAGCCGGAAGCGTTTTTCTATCTGCCGTCGGATGATTACGCAAAAGCGCGCTTCGATCCGTATAAGTTCTACAGGTGGTAGAGGGGACCGTCCCCTTTTTTACCAGTTGTCGGTGCGGAAGGGGGAGGCGGGAAGGCCTTCCATATTATATAGGTTGCAGGGCGGGTTGTTGGCCCAGCCGTAGCGCACCGCCGTGGGGTTTTTGATCTTATTATTCCAAACAAGCACTTTGCTGCCCTGTATTTTCGCGTGGGCGGCTACAAACTTGTTCTTTTCGCCGGCGATGGCAAAACCGAACGGTTTTTTGTCGCCTTTCACTTTCAGCCCCTTCTTCGCGTGGGTGAATGAGACCTCCGCTTTGCCGCCCTTGAACTTTACCGAGTCGTACATCGGCCCGTAATACTCGCCGCCCTTGCTGTAAAACTTTCCCAGCGCTATTAATGCCAGCCGTTTGCCCACGTCCAGCTTGTTTTGCGGGTGGATATCGTTTGCTTCGCCGATGTCTATGATAACTGCCATGCCGGTGGCGGGAAGCTCAAGCGTTTTCAGCTGGGATTCGCGCACCTGCGCCCAGCCGCAGTATTCAACCGCGGTACTGCGGCGGTTCCTGAAATTCGCCAGCTGGACAAAAAGGAACGGCATCTTCGGGTTCTGCCATGATTTTCTCCACAGCGTTATCATCGCCTTGAAAAGCCGCTCGTATTCCTTCGCCTTGCGCTCATTTGATTCGCCCTGGTACCAGATAATGCCCTTGATATTGAAATTGACGACCGGGTTTATCATCCCGTTATAAAGTGTCGTCGCGAAATCATGCGGCCTGTCCGGGTTTTTGAGTTTCAGGTACGGGCGGTCCAGCACCGTTTCAATTTTATATTTCCAGAACCCGGAAATGCTGATTGTTTCGCCTGGCCCGGGCACTTGGCCCATACCGGCAGCGGTTAAGGCCATGTTTTCTGCGGGGCCTGTCATACCGCCCTTGTCATAAAAGTCAAACACGCGCACGGCGATGACGTTTTTCCCGGGCTTGACGAGTTCCACCGGCACTTTGTAATCGCGCTGGAATTCATACCAGTTTGGCGTTTCCCTGCCGGTTGCGCCTACTTCTACGCCGTTAAAATACGTGGTATCAAAATCATCAACCGCACCGAGCCCCAGCCGCAGTTCTTTGCCTGCCATGGCTTCCGGTATGTCGATTTCCCTTCGGAACCACACAGCGCCGTCGATATCGTGCCCGTTGTCTTCCCAGTATGAAGGCATTTCCATAAGTTGCCAGGAAGTGTCGTCAAAATCAGGCGAAGCATAGCCCAGCCCGAGGCCCTTGTTGCCCGGGTCCGGCTGGTTTGCCGCTTTTTCCCACTCCCCGCTGAATCTTTGCTTTTCTTCCGGCGAGAACGGGTGCGCCATGGCGATGTCTTCTTCATAACCTCCCAGGTTTTCAAGAGTTTGCTTGTCAGTCCACACCTCGGCTTTGGTGCCGCCCCAGTAGCTCCCTATCATGCCGACAGGGCTCCCGGTACCCTTGAAGACATCGCGCGCGAAAAAATACGCTGCAGCGGAAAAATCCTTCACGGTATTCTCGTTGCATTCAACCCATTTGCCGCTAGCATCATCAAGCGGTTCAAATGACGCAGTTTGGGCAACCTCGAACAGGCGTATGCGCGGGTAATTGACGTTTTTGCTGAACGTGCCGCATTTTTTCAGGTCGCGCACCCTCATTTCCATGTTTGACTGGCCGGAAGCAAGCCACACCTCGCCGATAAGTATGTTTTTTATTTTCAGCGTTTCTGCTTTACCGCCGGGCCCGGCCTTTATTTCCATTTCAAACGGCCCGCCGGGTTTAAGCGGGCTTAAAACAGCCAGCCATTTTCCTGCGGGATCCGCTTTCGCGGCCGCTGACCTGCCCGCAATGCTGACGTTTACAGTTTCACCCGGATCGGCCCAGCCCCAGATGCGCGTTTTCACGCCCTGCTGAAGCACCATGTTGTCGCTGATGATGTTGGGTAATCTGAGAGACATATAATACCTCCAATGAGCCGATAAATCGGCAACTACATTAATTCTACTAGTTCTTTTTTGAATTTTTCAATGTTGAGCGGGACATTCACAATAAACTCGCTGTGTTTCCTGCCGCCGCGGTATTCCGGACGTTTTTGGGGCTCTTTCAGGTACTTTGAAACCAGCGCGAGGTCGAAATCATAGAGCCAGGTGCCGTGATGGAGCATAAAATTCCTTTTTCTTTGCTGGGCGTTGCCTGAAACTTTCATGTCGCCGCAGGTAATGTCTGAAATCGGCCTGAATTCTAATGCTGAGCCGGGCGCCTTCGGCCCAAAACCCTTGTACCTATTGGTTTTGGGGCCGGATGAAGCTTTTTTTGCACATTCGATAACCCGGCCAAGTATGTATGCGTATGATTTATTCACGTCGGAAAGCGCTTTGTCGCGTTTGTATGAAAGAACCAGCGAGAAATTCAAACATCCCGGCCCCTGTAAAACCGTTCCGCCGGCTGATGAACGCCTTATTACAGGAATATTGTCCTTAAGGCAGGCCTTTTCGCGTATTTCATTGCTGGATTTGCCGCTTATCCCCATTACCGCGAATATAACCGGGCTTTCCCAGAACCGGATAGCCTCCCCGGCCCCGTGTTTCTCCGCGCGGACCAGAAGCTCCTCATCCATCGCGATGTTTTCTTCAGGTGTTTTGAAAGAAATATTATAGACATTCATAGATTAACAGGGACGGTTCTGGTTATTTTCATAAATATTTTGCGAACCCAAATAACCAGAACCGTCCCTATTATTAGAAGCGAAGGTCCATGTCTTTCGCGGCGGCAACTTCGTCCAGCCGCGACACGGGCGTTGTTTTCGGGGCTGATTTCACCGTTTCGGGCTCTGATTCGGATTCCTGACTTATCTTTATCATCGTTTCAATAAAGGCATCCAGGGTTTCCTTCGATTCAGTCTCCGTCGGCTCGATCATAATGGCTTCTTTCACGATAAGCGGGAAGTAAATTGTGGGGGGATGAAAACCGTAGTCGATCAGGCGCTTGGCTATATCGAGCGTGTGCACGCCGTTCTTGTTCTGTTTCACGCTTGAAAACACGCATTCGTGCATGCAGGCTATAGGGTCATGGGCAACCTGGTAGTATTTTTTAAGCTTTTCCTTTATATAATTGGCGTTGAGCACCGCGTTTTCGCTGACCCGCGCCAGCCCTTCTTTCCCGAGCATCAGTATGTAGCAGTAAGCCCGCAGGATAATCCCGAAATTCCCGTAGAAAGGCGCGATGAAACCGATGGACGACGGCCTGTCATAGTCAAGCGCGTAAGTCCCGTCGTTTCTTTTAACAACAAGAGAAATGGGCAGGAATTTCCTGAGTTTTTCAACAACGCCCACGGGGCCCGCGCCCGGCCCGCCGCCGCCATGCGGGGTGGCGAATGTTTTGTGCAGGTTTATGTGCATCAGGTCGAAGCCGATGTCGCCCGGCCTCACCTTGCCCAGTATCGCGTTCATGTTGGCGCCGTCGCAGTACATCAGCCCGTCAACTTCGTGCACTTTCTGCGCCAATTTTTTTATTTCCGGTTCAAAAAGCCCCAGCGTGTTGGGGCAGGTAAGCATTACTGCCGCGGTTTCGCTGTCTATGGCTTTCACGAACGCGTCATAGTCTATCATCCCCTCGCTGTTTGAGGGCACCGACACGATGGAATAACCGCAGATGGCCGCGCTGGCAGGGTTCGTTCCGTGGGATGAATCCGGCACCACTATTTTTGTTTTCTTGTTGCCCTTGTCCCTGTGGTAGGCGGCGATGATCATTGTGCCTGTGAGTTCGCCGTGCGCTCCGGCAAGCGGCTGCATAGTGAATTCCGCCATGCCGGTGATCTCCGACAGGAGCCGTTCAGTATTATAAATAACTTCCAGGGCGCCCTGCGTGAGCATGCCGCCGTGGCGGAGCTGGGGAAGCAGGGGGTGGAGCTCGGTAAAACCCTTGTACCGGCAGACTTCCTCGTCGATTTTGGGATTGTATTTCATGGTGCAGGAGCCCAGCGGGTAGAAATTGTTGTCCACGCCGAAATTCCTGCGGGAAAGTTCCGTGTAATGCCTTACCACTTCAAGCTCGGAGACTTCGGGGAGTTCCGCATCATTGGCGCGGTGGAAATTCCTGGGGATGTCGAACTTCACCGGCACGTCGCATTCCGGCAGTTTCACGCCCCTGCGCCCCTTGACCCCTTTTTCAAATATAAGTTTCATATTTTTTACCTATTCGTCTTTCAGGACGCCTTCAAGCGCTTCTTTCAGGTGGCCGATCTCTTCCTTGGTGCGTTTCTCGGTTACCGCCACCAGCATGCAGTTGTCCATGCCTTTGTAGAAACGGCCCAGCGGCAGGCCCGGCGCGAAACCCTTGTCGATAAGGGCGCTGACTGCGTTGTTAGCGTCTATGGGAAGCTCCACCACGAATTCGTTGAAGAACGGAGCCGCGAATTTTTTCTTGACGTTCTTGATCCTGGTGAGCTTCTGGCAGGCGTAACCCGCCTTGTTGGCGCAAAGCGCCGCTACTTCCTTGAGCCCGTTTTTGCCTATCAAGCTCAGGTAAATTGTCGCCGCGATGGTGTTGAGCGTTGAATTAGTGCAGATGTTTGAGGTGGCTTTTTCCCGGCGTATGTGCTGCTCGCGCGTCTGCAGTGTGAACACGAAGCCCTGCCTGCCTTCCTTGTCATGTGTTCTGCCTACGACCCTGCCCGGCATCTGCCTGACGTGCTGTTTTGTAGTCGCCAGGAAACCGAAATACGGGCCTCCGAATGAAAGCGGCAGGCCCAAGCTCTGGCCTTCGCCGGTCACGATGTCCATGCCCATCTCGCTGGGAGGTTTCAGCAGCCCCAGTGAAATTGGATAAACCGAGCATACCGCAAGCGCGCCGGCCGAGTGCGCTTTCTGGGCAATATCGGAGAAATCGTCTATACAGCCGAAAAAGTTCGGGTTCTGAAGGATGACGGCGGCGGTATCTTTGTCAATTTCCCTGAATATTTTTTCCCTGTCAGCGGTACCGTTCGGACTGACGGGCACTTCAACGAAATTCAGGTAAAGGTTTTTCGTGTAGGAGCGCAGCATGGTCCGGTAAATAAGGCTGACACCCTCGCAGACAATTATTTTTTTTCTTTTGGTGATGCGCGCGGCCATCATCGCGGCCTCGTAAAGCGCGGTGCCGCCGTCATAAATTGAGGCGTTTGATATGTCCATGCCGGTCAGCCGGCAGATGGCGGTCTGGTATTCATAAATTGCCTGCAGGACTCCCTGCGAGATTTCCGGCTGGTAAGGGGTGTAGGCGGTGTAGAATTCGCTGCGGGATACGAGCGCGTCCACGGCCGAGGGGATGAAGTGGTCGTAAAAACCGCCGCCGAGGAAACAGGTGAGGCCGGTGGCGTTCTTTGATGCAAGAGCGTGCAGGTGCTGGCGCACCTCTATCTCGGATTTTCCTTTGGGTATCCTGAACGACGCCGGCGCGAAATCCTTCGGGACCGGCTTGAACAGATCCTCAACAGATTTAACACCTATCGCGTCAAGCATTTCCTGCTGCTGTTTTTCTGTGTTTGAGATATAGGGCATTGAATTGGATGAAATACCAAAACCCTTGTACCGATTGGTTTTGGTATTATACTTTACTTATCAGTTCGTCGTATTTTTCAGGCGAAAGGAGCGAGGAG
Source organism: Elusimicrobia bacterium RIFOXYB2_FULL_48_7 (assembly GCA_001800495.1). GTDB lineage: Bacteria > Elusimicrobiota > Endomicrobiia > CG1-02-37-114 > XYA2-FULL-39-19 > OXYB2-FULL-48-7. The sequence continues at coordinate 8,566 of MGVM01000011.1, read as the reverse complement.
AGCTCGGAAGCGTTCACGCCTTCCAGCTTGCAGATCCATCCCCCGTTGTAGGGGTCTTTGTTTATGGTTTCCGGCGCGGCTTCCAGCGCTGTGTTCGCTTCTTTAACTGTTCCGCTTATGGGGGAATAAATGTCGCTTGCGGCTTTCACGGATTCCACCACGCCGAGCTCGCCGCCCTGCTTTACGGCCTTGCCGGCTTCGGGCAATTGCACAAAAGTAATATCGCCAAGGGCGTGCTGGGCATAATCGGTTATGCCGACTGTCGCGGTGTTCCCGGCGACTTTCACCCATTCGTGTTTTTCCGTGTACTTAAGGTCTTTTGGTACCATGTTATCGCTCCTTATTGATGCCGCATGTTACCCGCTAGGAAGGGTATGCGGCGCGCTCCTTATACAGTCAGGTCTTTTATTACGCCGAGGGGGAATATCTTAGTTACTTCTTCCTGGATCCTTTTGCAGGCCGCTTGCGGGGTCATGCCCCAGCCGACCGGGCACATGGAAAGGACTTCTACCAAACTGAAACCTTTTTTGTCCAGCTGGTTCTGGAAAGCTTTCAATAGCGTTTTTTTTGCCTGTAAAACATTTCCCGGTTTGTCGACTGCCACGCGCGCCAGGAACTTCGTGCCTTCAAGCGAGGAGAGCAGTTCGCAGACCTTTATGGGGTAGCCCTCGTTCGCGGCGCTCCTGCCGAAAGGCGATGTCGCTGTTTTCTGCGCGATCAGTGTCGTAGGCGCCATCTGGCCGCCCGTCATGCCGTAATTAGTGTTATTAACGAATATCACCGTGATATTTTCGCCGCGGTTTGCCGCGTGTATTATTTCGGCCGTGCCTATGGCCGCCAGGTCGCCGTCACCCTGGTAGGTAAATACCACGTGGTCCGGCATAACCCGCTTGATTCCCGTGGCGACCGCGGGAGGCCTGCCGTGCGGGGCTTCCGTGACGTCGAAATTGAAATAATCGTAGGCGAATACTGCGCAGCCGACCGGCGCGATGCCTATTGTTTTTTCACGCACGCCGAGTTCGTCTATGACTTCCGCCACCAGCCGGTGAATAATGCCGTGGCCGCAGCCGGCGCAGTATAAATGTTTCGTTTCCTGAAGGCTTTCAGGCCTTTTATATTTTTTTGATGTGCTCATAAATTTCTTCCGTTGAGAATATCGACCCGCCGGGTTTTCCCAGGAATTCCACGGGTATTTTGCCCTGGACCGCCAGGCGCACGTCTTCAACCATCTGGCCCATGTTCATTTCAACAACAAGTATTTTTTTTGCCGTTTTGGCAATGTCCGCGAACGCCTGCTCGGGGAAAGGCCAGAGAGTGATGGGCCTGATCATCCCTACTTTAAGGCCGTCTTTCTGCGCCATCTGCAGGACTGATTTGCATATTTTCGCCGCGATGCCGAAAGCGGCTATCACGATGTCCGCGCCTTCCGTGTTGACGGCTTCGTAACGGACTTCGTTTTTCTTTATAAGGCTGTATTTTTCATTTAATTTCCGGTTATGCGCTTCAAGCAGGCCGTCGGACATATAAAGCGAAAGGATTTTCCGGGGTTTCCTGCCGGCGCAGCCGGTAAGGGCCCAGTCCTTTTTAACTGTTTTCACTTCCGGCGCTTTTTCCGGCATCGTGATGGGTTCCATCATCATTCCTACATAGCCGTCTGCGAGGATCATGACCGGGGTGCGGTACTTATCAGCCAGTTCAAACGCCAGCTGCGGCATGTCATACATTTCCTGCACGCTTGCCGACGCCAGGGTTATCACTCTGTAATCCCCGTGGCCTCCGCCCTTGACCGCCTGGAAATAATCGCTTTGCGAGCCGGTGATATTGCCCAGGCCCGGGCCTCCGCGCTGGACATTGACTATCAAAGCCGGAAGCTCGCAGCCCGCCAGGTATGAAATACCTTCCTGCTTCAAGCTTACTCCCGGGGAGGACGATGAAGTCATAGCGCGCTTGCCGGTGGCTGCCACGCCAAGAACCATGTTTATGGCGGCTATCTCGCTTTCGGCCTGCAGGAAAACCCTTTTCAATTCTATCATCCTGCGGGACATGTGCCCGGTAACGTCGTTCTGAGGGGTAATGGGATAGCCGAAATACGCATCGCATCCCGCCGCTATGGCGCCTTCACAAAGGGCGATGTTTCCTTCCATCAGGGTTTTTTTATTAGCCATAAATCCTACTTTATCTCTATCGCGTTGTCCGGGCACATCAGGTAGCAGAAACCGCACGCGGTGCATTTATCAGGGTCCGCAACGACGGCGGGATTATACCCCGCCTTGTTGATGTTCTTTGTCTTGCCCAGGACTTTCCTGGCGCAATAAACGATGCAGAGCTCGCAGCCCTTGCACCTTTCAGCGTCAATTATCACTATGGGTTTTTTTTTGCCGGCGGGTTCCATACGGTTATATTACAATATTTTTCCGGATTAATCAAAATAAATCCGGTTTATCCCTTTCAGCGTGATATTCTTTATTTTCCGCACTATCAAATCGGCTTTTGACAGGTCCTGTTTCCCGGAATTCGGGTTTTGAAAACCAATGCTCTTCATCCCGGCCGACCTGGCGGCCTGTATTCCGTGCTGGGCGTCTTCAATCACAAGGCAGTCCCCGGGTTTCACGCACAAAAGCCGCGCGGTTTTCAGGAAAATGGCGGGGTCGGGCTTGCTGTGTTTCATGTTTTCGGCGCTTACAATCGCATTGAAATACTTTTTTATCCTGAATTTAGCCAGCACGCCGTTTATGTTCTTATAATTCGAGGAGGATGCCAGCGCTATTTTTATTTTGTTTTTTTTGAGCGTTTTCAGCAGTGTCACAATCCCGGGTATAGGTTTCTGCCGGCTTTTCATCAGATATTCCAGGAATTTTTCCATTTGCATATCGCAGAGTTTTTTCAAGGAGTGTTTCAGGGCGTATTTCCTTTTATAAAGGCCGTACATGTCCTTGTTTGATACGCCGATAAAGTTACCGTTGTCCTTGAGGGTAAAATTTATGCCAAGATCCGCAAAAAGTTTTTTGTTGACGATATAATGGAACGGCTCGCTGTCGATTATCACACCGTCCATGTCGAATATCACCGCTCTTACATTCTTAGTACCCCATGCCATCCGCTTGGAAGGATATGGGGTACTTTGTTTTATTTCCATAGTTTTTCTATCACCGGGTACCTTGCCGACACCAGCGAGGATTTCGCAGGTTCATAGGAATATACCAGTTTGTTCTTTTTATACACTTCAATTATGTACGGCTGTTTTAATACCGCGGTGATGTGATAAAAAGTTGCCGCTTCCGCGATATCATCCGCCCATTCCATGCTTCCATAAATGGATATGAACGGCGTTTTTGAGAGCTGTTTGTAAACTTTGGGCGCATCAGAGATATTTATTTTCGGCCCGCCATTGAACCCGTAGAAAGTCACTCTCCCGCGGAAAGGGTAATCGTATTTGCCGGCCGGCCGGCTGTAATCCGCCCAGGTTCCCCGGGTGAAATCAGTTTCGGTGATTCCCGTGTCCCTGAATTCTTTTGAATGTCCGTCAACCCAGGGCGTCAGGCCTTCGATGTAATCCATGGAGTGGGTTGATTCGTGCATAAATATGCCGGTGAAAGCGCTTATCGCGTTACCGCAATTGATTTTTACCGTATAATCCGCGGCGTTGTTTGCCGCGGGGCTTTTTGCCGCATTATTGTTTATAAAACAGGTTTGTTCCTTCCAGGTAAGCCATTGCGAAATATCCTGTTTCAGGACTTCCGGGTTGAAAACCATGTACGTATAGATCTTTTTTTCGGGGCCTGCGACAAAATTCGTCAGGCCGCTTGAAGAAAAGTCCTTGATAAAATAGATGCCCAGCAGGCGTTCTTTCAGGACGTCCTTGTAATGCCCCGGCAGGCCCTCGATGCAGCCGTCTATTACCTTCATTTCGCCTTTTGAAGGAACATACGCGGAGTAAGGGGCTTCCTTCCCGTCGAGTTTCCTTAAAAACTCGCTTACGCATGGGGGGGCTTTCTGAACCCTCGCGATCAGCGGAAGAACAGGGTCGAATTTGTAGCTCTCCAGCCTGTATTCCGGGTTGTCAGCGATTAATTTATTAATATCCAGCTGGCCGCTGGCGGCGTTACCGGCCGGGTAAAGAACGAGAAGAACTAACAGGAAATGTTTCAATAATTTCATTTAAAGGATTTCCGGAACAGGCGGTCCATCGCTTCTTTTGTTTTCGCCGCGTAAGCTTTTTTAAGAAGGGTCGCGCCCTGCGCGCCTTTAGGGACGCGCATGTGCATGAGGTCGCATTTAAGGTGAGGAAACTTGAGCGCCGCCACGCTGAAACTCCTGAGCCCTATTTTCAAAAATAGCGGGTAAAATTCCTCGAAAGAACCGATTTCCCCGCACAGGCATATTTCTTTATTGTGCATTTTCCCGGCTTTGACAGCCATCTCGATGAGTTTTATCAGCGCGGGGTGCAGTATGTGGTATCTTTTTTCAACAAGCGGGTGGCCCCGCGACGCCGCCAGCGTATACTGGAGTAGGTCGTTGGAGCCGATGTTGGCGAAATGCGCTTCCTTCAGGAGCACGTCCGACATTATTGCCGCGGCAGGAGTTTCTATCATTATTCCGTCAGGGATATTGGCCTTGAATTTCACTTTTTCTTTTCTCAATTCTTTTTTCGCGGCTGAAAACAATTTCCTGAACGTGGCGAGGTCGGTCATGTCGGAAACCATTGGGTACAGCACCCTTAAATCCCCGCCGCGGGAGTGAACAGCAGCCCTTAAAAGCGCTTTCGCCTGCGCCAGGTAAACGCCGTGGAAAGCTTCGACTGCCCTGGCGCCTTTCATTTCAAGATCGGGGTTTACCTGCGGCGGGAGGTTGAAAAAAAGCGGGAGTTTGTCCGCGCCCACGTCAAGCAGCCGGACCGTTACCGGTTTCCCGCCGTTTGGGCCGGCAGCTTTTTCAAGCACATACTTGTACATGTCGTACTGTTCCTGCTCCGTGGGCGGGTTTTCGCGTTCCAGGAAAAGGAATTCCGTCCTGAGCAGGCCGATGCCGTCGTGGTTGAAATCCTTTATCGCCTCGAGTTCCTCCGGCACGCTTATATTAAGTTTCAGTTTTACCCGGAGGTCTGTTTTTGTTTTCGGCGGTATATGCGCCTTTAGGGCGCATGTTTGCCTGCGTTTGTTGTATTTCTCTATTTTTTCATCGTAATGCTTTTGTGTTTGTTCGTCAGGGCAGGAAATTACCCTGCCGGTAAAACCATCAACAATAAGGTTGTCGGTGCACTGGAAATTTCCATCTATTTCTATCCCGAAGACCATCGGCACACCGAGCGATTGCGCCAGAATCGTGGCATGGGTGGTGTAACCGCCTTCCTTTGTAACAAACGCCAGCACGTTTTCCCGCGGAATATTGAGTACCATGTATGGCGTGAGGCGTTTTGCCACGACAATCACCGGGTGTTTCTCGCCCTCGGGGCATTCAAAATGCCCGCTTAAGCCGGTGAAAGATGCGATAAGCCGGTTCCTTAAATCGGCGAAATCATGCGCGAGTTCCTGGAAATGCCCCTGTTTTGTCTTGTAGATGTTTATGTATTGCTCGATCACGTCGCTTATCGCGTGCTCCGCGTTCACTTTCTTTTCTTCTACCAGTTTTGAGATTTTATTCAGAAGGCCGGGGTCGTTGAGCATCGCCATGTGGACATTGAAGATTTCCTCGGCTTTTTTATCAAAGGTATCGGAGGCTATTTTGACCATTTCCTGCATGGTGCCGCGGGTTTTGTCAAAGCCCTGCTTCAACCGCAGGATTTCGTTGGGGACCTGCTCGTCAGAGATGCTGTAATGAGCCACGTTGCCTTCCGCTTCATCAGCGTACAGACAGGCAAGGCCATTTACAAGCCCCGGAGAGACGGTGATGCCCTTAAATATTTTCATTTCCTTCCTCCACTCATATTATACAAAATATTCCGCCGCGTTTCCTTGAAAATATCCCTAAAAATCAGTAAGATAAAGGAATGGAAAAATACAACACATTATTGCCTTCGATTGTTGAAGTAATAGGGGAAACACCGCTGGTGGAATTGAGCCGGCTGACTAAAGATTTACCTGGCAGGATACTGGCAAAACTTGAATACCTGAATCCCGGTTTTTCAAAAAAAGACCGCATCGCGCGCCAAATCATAGAGGACGCGGAAGAAAACGGTACGTTGAAACCCGGCCAGACGGTAGTCGAGCTGACAAGCGGCAATACCGGCACCGGGCTTTCTATTGTCTGCGGCGTGAAAGGGTACCCTTTCGTGGCGGTGATGTCGCGAGGGAATTCTGAGGAACGCGCCAGGATGATGTCGGCCCTGGGGGCGGAAGTGGTGCTGGTGGACCAGTGCGAGGGGTCAAAACGCGGCCAGGTGTCAGGCAAGGACCTGGAGTGCGTTGAACTTGAAGCCCGGAAAATAGTAAAGGAAAGAGGCGCTTTCCGGGCAGACCAATTTCTCCTGGCGGGCGGTGTCCGCGCGCACTTGCTGCACACGGGCCCTGAAATATTAAAACAGTCCAACGGGGAGTTTGACGCCTTCTGCGACTTTGCCGGAACAGGCGGGTCCTTCGCGGGATGCGCGGAAGCGTTCAAAAAATTCAAACCATCCATCAAATGTTATATAGTAGAACCCTCCGGCGCGGCAGTGCTGGCGGGAAAACCGATCAAAAACCCAAGCCACCGGATACAGGGCGGGGGCTACTCGATGAACAGCCTTTGTTACCTAAAACAGGAACATATCGACGGGTACCTGCAAGTGTCCGATGAAGAAGCCATGGAAACAACAAGAAGATTGGCGAAAGAAGAAGGGATATTTGCCGGGTTTTCTTCCGGCGCCAACACGGCCGCCGCGATACAACTGATTAGAAACCACCGGAATCACGGTGCCGGCCTGACAGTAGCGGTATTGTTGAACGATTCCGGGCTGAAATACCTTAGCACCGACCTCTGGAAATAATGAAACAAATTAAATGGCCTGTAATCGCGCTTGCGTCCGCCATTTTGGCAGGACTAGCCTTACGGATCACAGGTATAACCTGGGGGCTCCCGCTTAAATACGCCCATATTGACGAATCGGTGGTGATATTTTATTCATTCAGGTTCTTTTCCGGCGACCTGAACCCGCGCGTTTTCTTCGATTACCCCACGTTCTTCCTTTATATTGTATACGCCGTTGAGTATTTCTACTATTTAGCCGGCTCGTTTTTCGGATATTTCGCTTCGCTTGAGGAGTTCGCGGGAAAATATCTTGCCGGGGATATTACCGGCATATACACGGTTGCCCGGATGGTAAGCGCGCTCGCCGGCACGGCGTCCATTTACCTGGTTTACAGGATTTCCCGGCTGTTTTACAGCGAAAAAACAGGCATTCTTGCCTCAATCCTGCTTTCCCTGAACCCCCTGCACGTGCTCCACAGCCATTACGCCACCGTCGATATTTTTGCGCTTTTCATGACTCTTATCGCGGTTTATTTCATCTGCAGGTACTATATTGACTCAAAACGCGCTTCTTTCCTGTACGCCTGCTTTGCGCTCGGGCTTGCTGCCGCAACAAAGTACTACCCGCTGGTTTTTTTCGCAAATTTGCTCTTAATCCCCTTGTTTAAAAAAGAAAAAATAACGAAGCGACTGCTTTTTTTGTATCTTTGCGGGGCCGGGGTCGTGATTTCCGGGTTTATCCTGGGCTGCCCCTACTCGGTTCTTGATTTTCCCGCTTTTTCAGCGCGCTTCAGCACAATTTTCACCAATGTTGTGAAGCCGGAAAGCTTAAACCCATTTAAGAACGCGCTATTGATCGTTTCCTATATCTACCGGAACACGGGTATCGTCATTTTTACCTCCGGGGCAGCCGTTTTGTTGTTTGCTTTCAGGAAACGGGAGGATTTTTTCCTTTTAACCTTCCCCGTGGTATTTTTTATCTTTTCGCTGGGGTTCAAGGTCATCGGCGCGCACTATATTTTCCCGTTGTACCCGTTTTTATTCATTCTTGCCGCCAGCGGGCTTGAAAATGTCTCAAATACAACGCGAGTTGCGCGTTTTACGCGCGATACTTTATTTTATCTTGCCAGTGCGCTGTTCATCGCGGTATCGCTGCCGAGCATAATACAGATTGACCGCGTTTTAACGCAAAGAGACACGCGTCTCACCGCCCGTGACTGGGTTTTAAGCAACGTGCCAAAAAAAAGCATGATACTTCGCCTTCCCTATACTCCGGAATTCAAGCCGGGCGATGGTTACACGGTGAAAGTTGACTGGGATTATAAAATCCCTCAGAGTGAATACAAAAAATACGGTTACATAATCAATTCCGGGGCCGATCCCGCGCCCGCTGGTAATTTCGACCTGGCACAGTCCTTCAAGGGCACCCGGTTATCCGGTTTTCATAACCCTACAGTTAATATATACAGGCGCGGGAAATAAAATAGCCGGATTTGACGGGCATATTTTTAAATACTATAATTTATTCACCATGAAAAGAAACGCACAGGGCGGGTTCACACTTATCGAAATGATGGTGGTTGTGGTAATAATCACCATCCTGGCAACTATAGCCATAACGACG
>MGVM01000010.1 GCA_001800495.1 Elusimicrobia bacterium RIFOXYB2_FULL_48_7 | reverse complement strand
CCGATGAACCTGTTAAAAGTTTCTATTATTGAAGAAACCGGCGGGTATTTTTTCGTTCTCGGCGGAATAAAAATAAAGGCCCCGGAAAACCGGGCTGACGGCATAAAAAAACTGAAGGTAAAAGGCCTTGTCCTGGGCATAAGGCCGGAACATGTATGCCCGTCCAGGGAAGGCCCTTTCAAGGCAGTAATCAGTTCAATTGAACTGATAGGCAGGGAACTGCTTGTTCATGTTTTATTTGGAAATACCGGGCTTTCGTTTATAACAACCAGCAGGGAATTCAAGGCCGGGAACGAGGTAACCCTAGCCTTTGATTTGAATAAATTGAATTTTTTTAAAATAGATTAATAAACCCCGCCTGCCGGTTTTTAAAGCTCTTTTTTCAGGATACTGGTTATGCCGTTCATGGGTATTAATATCCAGTCGGGGCGGTTATTGAGTTCGTAACCAAGTTCGTAGACGGCTTTTTCAAGCATGTAAATGTCCAGCATGTTTTCCAGCTGTTTTTGGCCGGAGGGAATGAATACTGCGCCGTCCGCTGTTTCCAGGTATGAATTCAAAAAAGTTCCGGCGGTATATTTATACCACAGAAACATCCAGGGTTCCAGTTCCTGCGGGTTCTCGGTTTTTATTGCCTGGTGTTTCATAAGCGAGGTATAGGCGGCGTAGTGCAAAGACCTTATCATCCCCGCGATGTCCTTCAGCGCTGATTTCTTCAGCCTTCTTTCATTCAAAGTCCTCATGGGCTCGCCTTCAAAATCAATACTGGCAAAATCATTCCCCGTAAAAAGCAGCTGCCCCAGGTGGTAGTCGCCGTGGATCCTTATTTTCATGGCTGTTGTTTTTTCTTTGTAGATAAGGGAAAACCTGTTTATTATTTCCTTTTCAAAAACCAGGAATTTGGCCGCTTTCTCCTTGAGTGCATCCGGCGCGTTAAACGCGGATTTCTGGCTTTTCTTGAAAGTATCAAATACTTTTTTAGTCAGCCCCTGCATGGACTGGTAACGCGAGCGCTGGTAAAGAAGGGTGAACGGTTCAGGGGCGAAATCAGGGTTTTCGATATCTGAGGCCAGGGCCAGGTGCAGCTGGGCTGTTCTTGTGCCCAGCAATTTTATCATTTCAATATAGTCAACGCCGATGGTTTCCTGCATGAGCGGCGGTATTTCCCTGCAGGCGGCGTCAAGAAAGGATTCCGGCACCGCCGGCGGTTTCTTTACTTCCGGGAGTTTTGCGAGCACCCTTTCAAAGTAACGCGCCAGGGAATCCAGGGTGTATTGCCAGGCATCAACAGGGTTGTTCACGGCGCCCTGGAGTATGCCCACGGCCGTGGGCCTGGAATTGCGTTTTGTATACTCTATCATTCCTGCATAAGGCGGCGCGTTTTTGAAATCCGTTTTTTCCGTCAGGAACCGCCCGATTTCAATTTCCGGGTTTACGCCTTCCTCAACCCTTCTGTAGAGCTTGAAGAATAATTCGTTTCCGTAAAGAATTGAAGTATTGCTGGATTGCGCGCCGGAAACCGTGGATTTTTCGTTTATCCGGGACTTTCCTGAAAGCAGGAGTTTTTTCAAATGCCTGCCCGGGTGGCCCGTAAGCCTGCCGTTTATTGCTTCAATGCTGTGCCTTTTTTCAATCATCAGCAGAAGCGTTTTCCGGAATTCTTCGTTATATATGCCGTCATAAATTATCCCGTCTTCGCCGTTAATTTTTAAGTTGGCAATTACGGAATAAGGCGCGTCAATTTTTATTTTTTCGGCGTTGGGCCCGGTTGCAGGGCATACGGGCAGTATGTATACTTCGGATAACCCTTCAACAAACGTTGTTTCAAGCAAAAGGATCTGTATGAGTGGTTCGCTGTCATACATTTTTATGTTTTCAATTATCTTCACCTGCAGTATTTTCTGGGATTTGCTCTTGAACCACCTGCATTTTACCAGGTAATCCGGGAGCACTTCCCGCTCCAGCTGTTCCTTCGCTTTTCCTTTTATTTCACCTTCTATGTTTATATTGAATATATTTTTGCTTCCTTCAATAAGCCCGATGTCCTCTTTCTTCAGTTCAAACCAGAAGTAATCATAAAAACCCAGGGTAAACGCATAGGGTGTTTCCTTGACGGCGGGAAAACGGTTCCTGCTGAATATTTCCTCGGGGAAGTAACCAGCGTACTTGGAAAGATCCAGTTCCACTGCCTGCGAGAACCGCGAAAGATTTATTACTATCAGTATTATTTCGTCCTTGTAAGCCCTGGTAAAGGCAAGCACCCTGGGATTATTTGAAGGCAGGAATTCCAGGTTTCCGCTCCCGAAAGCTTTATAACGCTTCCTCATGGCAACGACTCTCTTCATCCACCACAGGATAGAGGACTGGTTGCTTTCGTTGTTTTCCACGTTTACTGTTTCGTAATGGTATTCCGGGTCTATGATAATGGGCAGATACAGCTTCTGCGGGTTTGCGCGGGAAAACCCGGCGTTTTTGTCTGAACTCCACTGCATGGGAGTCCTTACCCCATTCCTGTCGCCCAGGTGAAAATTATCACCCATGCCTATTTCGTCCCCATAATAGATTACCGGTGTACCGGGCAGGGAGAAAAGCAGGATATTCATCAGCTCATATTTTCTCCTGTGTTTGCCCAGCAGGGGCGCCAGCCTGCGCCTGATGCCTATATTTATTCTGGTGGCCGGGTCTTTTGCATAAACCCTGTACATGTAATCCCTTTCTTCATCCGTCACCATTTCAAGGGTCAACTCATCGTGGTTTCTTAAAAAGAGCGCCCATTGGCAGTTGTCAGGTATAGCCGGCGTTTGTTCGAATATATCAATTACAGGGAACCTGTCTTCCATCCACATGGACATGAACATCCTGGGCATCAGGGGAAAATGGAACGCCATCTGGCAGGAATCACCGTTGCCGAAATAGGCGGCCGCGTCTTCAGGCCACTGGTTAGCTTCCGCCAGCAGCACCCTGCCCGTATATTTTGAATCTATATGCCGCCTCAGGGTTTTAAGGTACTCGTAAGTTTCCGGCAGATTCTCGCAATTTGTGCCCTCTTTTTCAAAAAGGTACGGTATGGCGTCCAGCCGCAGGCCGTCCACGCCCATGTCAAACCAGTAATCAATGACTTTTAGTATCGCCCTCTGCACCTGCGGGCTGTTATAATTCAGGTCCGGCTGGTGGGTATAGAACCTGTGCCAGTAATAGGAATTAGCAACGGTATCCCAGGCCCAGTTGGAGGTTTCAAAATCCTTGAATATTATCCTCGCGTCCTTGTATTTTTCCTGGGAATCGCTCCAGACATAAAAATCCCTGGCTATGGAACCTTTCGGCGCGCTTCGCGCCTTTTTAAACCAGGAATGCTGGTCGGAAGTATGGTTGAGTACCAGTTCGGTTATCACGCGGATGCCGCGTAGATGCGCTTCGCATAAAAAGTTCCTGAAGTCCGAGAGGGTGCCGTAATTCGGGTGTATGTTGAAATAATCGGCTATGTCATAGCCGTCGTCTTTCAGCGGAGAGGGGTAAAACGGCAGGAGCCATATAGTGTTAATGCCGAGGCTGTTCAGATAGTCGAGTTTGCTTGTAAGCCCCCTGAAATCACCGATGCCGTCATTGTTGCTGTCATAGAAGGACCTCACGTGTAATTCATATATAACGGCATTTTTATACCAGAGAGGGTCATTTTCAAAATAAAAACATTTTGTTCCGGCAGGCATGCTTTTGACGGCAGATTTTTTCATGTTTTTCCCGATATTGATAAAGTTTTATGAGCCTGTTAATTTATACCCGTAAGCCTTTACTGTTTCTATGAGTTTGCCTTTCTTGCCGAGTTTTTTGCGCAGCCGCTGGACTGTCATTTCAATAGTCCTGGAAGTTACCTGGTATTCCCGCCCCCAGACATTTTCGGACAGCACATCCTTGCTCAACACCCGGCCCTTGCGTTCCAGAAACAATTCAAGCAGCCCGAATTCTTTCGGCCATAGATTTACTTTCCTGCCGTCCACCCTGCATTCATGGCCGGTTATGTCCAGCTCAATCCCCTTATAATTCAGTATTTCAACGGCAGGCGCCTGCATTACGGTTGTTCTGCGCATCATGGCCTCGACCCGGGCAGACAATTCATCAATGTTAAACGGCTTTGTTAAATAATCGTCGCCCCCGGCCCTTAACCCCGTTATTTTATCTGAAACATCGCTGGAGGCGGTAAGAAATAATACGGGGATATTCCTGGTTTTCCTGTAATTCCTTATTTCCTTGCAGAAATCCAGCCCATCGCCGTCCGGCAGGCCCCTGTCCAGTATAATAAGGCCCGGGATTTTTGAACCCAGCACACCCCGGGCTATTTTTAAATTCACGGCTGTATATACCAGGTACTTCTCCCTTTTCAGGGTTTCTGTTATTAAAAATACCGTGCTGGGGTCATCTTCAATAAGTAATATTTTACCTCTATGCATATATCCGCCTATGTTGAAATTATAACAAATTCGGGGTTTTGTTTCCAAAAGTTGCATAAAAGTTGCATTACAGGTGTTTTCAAAGTTGCATCGGAACGCTATACTATAAGTGAAGGAACAAAATATTTAAAGGGGGATTTTTGTATGCTGAGAAAACATGTATTTGTGCTTTGCTGTTTAGTATTATCGGTGGGATGCGCCAGGAAGGCAATTATTAAACCCGCAGCCCTGGAACCCGCGGTTATCAAAAGCGACGTAAAAGATGGAAGCGAACCGTCCGTGCGTTCTGCGGAATGGGCTGCTGTCCCGGAATTAAAAACCATATATTTCGATTATGATAAGGCTCTGTTAAAACCGGCTGCGCGCGATAGATTAGTAGAAAATTCCGGTTACCTTAAGGCGCACCCGGAACTTGTTGTTATTATTGAAGGCCACTGTGATGAAAGGGGTACCAATGAATACAATATGGGCCTGGGCCAGCAGAGAGCTGCGCTTGTTCGTGAATATTATGGGCTGCTTGGAATTCCCTTATCGCAGATTGCGACTATTTCCTACGGGGAAGAAAAACCAGCAAATCCAGGGTATACGAAAGATGCCTGGGCAAAAAACCGCAGAGCGGAAACAAAAGTAAAAAGTAAATAATCTAACTCTTTACAAAACGCAGAAGGGGGGGATATGAATTTAGAACACAAAAAAATGAAAATCCTGATAGTTGATGATGAGGCAAACATACGGGAACTTCTGAAAATAAACCTGGAAGCAAAAGGATACGCGGTTTTTGAGGCAGCGAACGGCAAGGAAGCTTTAAAACAGTATTTATTCTATAAACCGGACCTGATTATCCTTGATGTCATGATGCCGGAAATAGACGGGTGGGAAGTCTGCAAGGCAATAAAAGACAACAGTGAAATTGAAAATACAAAAATAATTATTTTGTCATCCAAAAGCCATGAGAGAGACGTGGTTATAGGCAAGGGAATATTCAAGGCGGACGAATATATGACAAAACCTTTTGAATTGGAAAATATTTTGTTAAAGGTTGAGGAACTTCTGCGTGAAAAATGAACTTTCAACAGGAACGCGGATAAAAATAGACGGTGTTTCAATTTCCCAGGGCCTAACCGCCGGGAAAGTCTTCCTTTTTAAAAGGATTGACCTTAACGCGGTCTCGGAGCATAAACTGCCCATTGATGATATTTCATCAGAATTAAAAAGATTAGACAGGGCTGTTAAGCTAAGCAGGGAACAGCTGAGGGAAATACAATCCAATACATCGAAAAATGCCGGCGGAAAAATGGGGGAAATATTCCAGGTGCACTCGCTTATCCTGGAAGACCCGGGGTTTTTACAGAACATCCGGGACCTGGTTATCAAGGAAAAGGCAAATTCAGAATATATCATAAATAACCAGCTAAAAATACTTGAGCAGAAATACACAACAATGAACAACGAGTATATGCGAAACAGGTTTGCGGACATAGAAGATGTATACAACCGGCTGCTTCGCAACCTTCTGGAAATAGAGCATGTCAGGGGTAATGCCGTAAAAAGAATTGATTCGTCAACTATATTTGTTGCAGATAAATTGATACCTTCAGACATAATGCTTATGGGTTTTGAAAAAATACTTGGTATTTTAATAGAAGAAGGAAGCGAGATATCCCATGCCGCAATAATCGCCCGGACCCTGGGCGTGCCGGCAGTCAGGCTTGCCGGTATTGCTTCAAAACTTAAAACAAATGATAACGTATTGGTAGATGGTTATGAAGGAAGCGTGTTAATAAATCCGGATAAATCTGACATGGCAAACTACTGCAAAATAAAACGTAAATACGAAAAACTTGAAGTTGATTCCAATAAAAAGGGCCCAAAACCTGACTGTAAAACCAGGGATGGCATAAAAATACGCCTTGAAGCCAACGTGAGCATGCTGGATGAAACCAAAACCGCTTTTTTCAAAGGCGCCAAAGGCATCGGGTTGTTCAGGACCGAATTTTATTACATGTCCCGGAGAAGTTTGCCTACCGTAGAAGATGAATACAATTTATATATCAATTTGCTGTCAATAGCTGGTGGCTGTCCTGTCACTATCAGGCTGCTTGACCTGGGGGCCGACAAAAAACCCGCTTATCTGAATTTTGCCGGCGAAGAAAACCCCCAGCTTGGCATCAGGGGTATAAGGTTTTTGCTTAAGAACAGGGATCTGTTGATAAATCAGTTAAGGAGTATTATCAGGGCATCCAGGTCCGGCCCCATAAAAATTCTTATCCCTTTTATATCAATAATTGATGACCTGGAAAAAACTTTAAGCCTGATTAATAATATTTGCCGGGAAGAAAACATTAAAAGAAACAGTATAAAGGTTGGAATTATGGCGGAAGTGCCGTCTGTTGTTTTATCAATGGATTCTTATATTAAAGACATTGATTTCATAAGCATAGGCACCAATGACCTGTCCCAGTATATTTTTGCCGCCTGCCGGGAAAACGGCTCTCTGGCAGAATACAGGCAAACTTTTCATCCGTTAATGTTAAGGCTTATAAATAATGTTATTTCTTGCGCGAACTCACATAACAAGGAAGTATCCGTTTGCGGTGAAATAGCCAATAACCCGCTGTATGCCTGCGTGCTTGCCGGCCTGGGCGCGGGCTCTCTTTCAATGCAGGCGCGGTGCATTCCGGCAGTTTCTGAAGAGATAGCTAAACGAAACTTTTCATACTTAAAAGAAATTTCTGCTGAAGCGTTAAAATGCGGCAAAACCAGTGAAATACTTGAATTATTGGATTCAATCAAGTAATTGCAGGTTTGTATCCCCGGAGAGAATGTTATATAATTTGGCGCAAGGAGCAAAATGATGAAGAAAAACATCCTTATCGTTGACGACGACCAGCAAATCATTGAACTGCTGAAAGTGAACCTTGAAAACGCCGGCTATCAGGTGTCAATCGCTCACGACGGGGAAAAAGCCCTGATGAAAGCGGCGCAGGAACATCCCAGCCTGGTGATCCTTGACCTTATGCTGCCCGGGATGAACGGGTATGAAGTCTGCGAAAAACTAAGGATGGAAAAAGCGACCCAGTTAACGCCGATACTCGTGCTTTCTGCAAAAGACAGGCCGGCCGACAAAATAACCGGCTTGAAGCTTGGCGCCAATGAATACCTTACTAAACCTTTCGATATAAATGAGCTCGTCGCCAGGATTGACGGCCTCCTGAAGCACGTGGAGGAAGTAATGGCGGTAAATCCTCTTACCAAGCTGCCCGGAAATGTCTCAATAATGAACGAAACCAATAAGCGGCTCTCAGGTAATAATAAGTTTGCTTTTATTTATCTGGATATCAATAATTTTAAGTCTTATAATGATAAATACGGGTATGATAAAGGGGACGAAGTAATTAAATTTACGGCAGATATCATTACTTCGCATATAAAAGAAAATGATTTTGTAGGGCACATCGGCGGCGATGATTTTATATTAATTTGTGATATAGCTGATTCGGATTCCATACAAAAAAAGATAGCGGATTCCTTTGACGCCGGTATACTAAAATAGTACGGGAAAGAAGACAGGCAAAAAGGGTATATTGCCGGCAAAGACAGGCAGGGCAAGGCTCAAACATTTCCAATCATGACACTGTCAATAGGCCTGGTTACCAACGAGAACCCAGGCATGAATCATTACGGAAAAATTGTAGAAGTTGCCACGGAAATGAAGAATTTTGCTAAACATAATAATGCCGTGGGTAAAAGCAGTTTTGCGAAAAACAATAGATTGTCTGACGGGGAAAAAAGGCCGGCAAAAAAGATATTGATTGCTGAAGACAGCACAAACCTTCAGACCCTATTACGTGTTAATCTCGAGGCAAAAGGGTATGAAGTGCTCCTTGCCGGCGACGGCAGGAAAGCGCTGGAAGTGTTTTACAGCTTTAATCCCAACCTGGTCATACTAGACATGATACTGCCTGGGATTTTAGGAATCGACGTGTGCCAGGAAATACGCAAAACCCGCAAGGAAGACACCCTGCCCATACTTCTTATTTCGGGAGTCTATAAAAAACTTAATTTCCGTCTGAAGGCAAAGGACGCCGGTGCAACTGATATAATATCAAAGCCCTTTGAAATAGATGATTTTACCGCTTATGTTGATAACTTGCTGTCTAAAACGCCGGCAATGGTTTCAGTACTTCCCGGCGCGCAGGCTCACCAGCAGGAAAAACCAAAACCAATCTATGATGCTTCCAGAACCTATTCTGTTGAAAAGAAAGTGATAGTCAATTATCCTGACGGGAAAGTCATTAAAGGGACAACAGCGGCCCTTAACCCGGCTGGGCCGGGCTTCAACATGACTGTTCACGGTGAGAATTCAAGGATGTATGTGAGTTATGCGGCGGTTTCCCGCATAGAGGTAGTTGAGGAATTTTAAAAATCCCATTTATAACCCATGAATAAATATTTGAATAAATTATCTTTCAGGACAAAAATATTGCTGGCGGTCTGGCTGGTGGCTATCCTGATAGTGTCCGTCGCGCTCCTGATTAGGTCAAAACAAATTGAAAATATATTAAAGGAAAGAATGGCCCTCAGGACTGATGTGATCACGGATGTTATAAGTTTCAGCATCGGCTCGGAAAATATCCTTAATGAAAACATCATTGAAAAATACAGTAAATTTATCCTCAGTGAAGCGGAAATAGGTTATGTCCTATTTTTTGACAAAAACGATAAATTGATAAAAATCGCCGGAAAATGCGACAAAAAACAGGTAACGCTGAAAACCGATAACATATTCAACTCAAACGACAACTATTATGATGTGTACGAGGAAATCCGCGGCAAGGACAGGAAGAAGCTCGGTTCCATAATTGTAGGGTTCCCGATGGAATCCCTGCGGCAAGCATTAAAAACCGACATTATAACCGGCATCGCCGTATGGCTCCTGGCGATTATTTTGATGCTTTTCTTAACGCACGTCCTGCTCATCTACCTGTTCAGGCCTGTAGAATACCTCTTTGAAGGGGCGGTTAAAATTGAAAACAAGGAATTCAGTTACAGGATACCAGTGATAAATGATGATGAAATAGGGAAAATATCAGCCCAGTTCAACATCATGGCTGAACACCTGCAGAATTTTTACGCGGACCTTGAGAACAAGGTAAAAGAAGCCGTCAACGACCTGCAAAAAGCGAACAACAACCTCAAGGAAAGGACTGAAGACCTTGAAAAACTTAACCGGAAACTGGAGGAAGTGGATAAAAGAAAATCTGAATTTGTCTCGATAGTTTCCCACGACCTGAAAACGCCGCTGACTTCAATCATGGGCTTTGCGGACACCTTGGCCAATAAAAACCTTAAACTAAGCGATGAAGACAGGGCAAGCTATCTTAATATAATAAGAATGGAATCAAGGCGCCTTGCCCGGCTGATCTCCGACTTTCTTGATTTGTCAAAGATCGAAGAAGGCATACTCCAGTTGAAAATTGAAAAAACTGACATCAGGGGAGTCCTTGACAAGATAATCAGGATCATAGACGCAAGGACAAAGAATATTGATATTCAAATTGAAGTATCCCCCGATGTAAATGATTTGAACCTTGACAAGGACAGGATAACCCAGGTTTTTCAGAACCTGCTTGTAAACGCGATCAACCATTCCCCTGCTAATTCGCAAATTAAAATTGCCGTTGCCCGGCAACCCGGCGAGATTCAAATAAGCATGGCAGACCAGGGCCCCGGGATACCGGATAACGAAAAAGAAAATATATTCAATAAATTCTACAGAATTGACAATGATGTTTCCCGCAAGGAAAGGGGCACAGGCCTGGGCCTGACCATAGCGAAATCAATTGTTGGGCTTCACGGCGGGAAAATCTGGGTTGAAAATAATAAACCAACAGGCAGCTGCTTCAGATTTACCCTGCCCCAGGGATAAACCATGAAAAACAGAATTTTACTGATTGAAGACGAAGAGAACATCACCAATTTATTGAAAATAAACCTTAGCGGCTCAGGTTTCACGGTTGAATGCGCCTGTGACGGCGAACAAGGGCTTAAAAAAGCAGGAAGTTTTCATCCCGACCTGATAATACTTGACATAAGGATGCCGAAAATGAACGGATGGGAAGTATTTGACAGGATAAAAGCCGTGCCTGAATACAAGGACATTAAAATAATTATTCTGACCGCTTCCGACCAGAAAAACAACAGGGAAAAAGCCGCATCCATGAATGTTGACGGGTTTTATTCAAAACCCGTTGAACTGGAATCATTGATAGATCATATTACAAATCTGCTAAATTAATTGGTATAATTCCTTCCGGAGATAATCCAATGGTTATAACCGGTTTAATAATAATCATCCTGATCGTGCTTCTTGGGCCTTTCCTGAACAAGAAGGTTGAACACAACCTGGAAGCGTTTCTTTTCTTGATGGGGCTGCTTTCCGTGCTGGTCTCCGGCATGCTATCTCTGGAGCTTGTGGAAGAAGCCCTTATAGAACCCATCAAAATCACGCTCGCGGTGCTGGCAGCCGGCATTGTTTTCCAGTATGCCAGGAAACACATCCGCAAATCCGTGGGTAAAATACTGAAAGCCATGCCTGTATGGCTTTTTGTTTTTCTGATGGTCGTCATACTGGGCCTGATTTCTTCTGTTATCACCGCCATCATCGCCGCGCTTGTGCTTGTGGAAATCATAAGCGTAATGGAAATGGACAAGGAAACCGAGACGGACTTTACTGTAATCGCCTGTTTTTCCATAGGGCTGGGCGCCGCGCTCACCCCTATAGGCGAACCGCTTTCAACCATATTCGTGGCCAAGCTTAAGGGCGTACCCGGAGTAGATTTTTGGTACCCCGCAAAACTCCTGGGTAAATTTATTGTGCCGGGAGTCATCGTCCTCGGGGCCATCGCGGCTTTTTTCCACGGCAGGAAATCATCCGGCGGGTTGACGGCAGCCGAAAAACACGAAACATTTAAAGATGTGTTTATCCGCGCTTTGAAGGTTTATGTGTTCGTGATGGCGCTGATTTTGCTGGGAAGCGGGTTCAAGCCGGTAATCGACGCCTACATCGTGAACCTGGACAGCCGTGTGCTCTACTGGGTGAATATTGTTTCAGCTGTCCTTGACAATGCCACGCTGACCGCGGCCGAGATAAGCCCCGCAATGACACAAAAACAAATCCAGGGAGTGCTGATGGGCCTGCTGGTTGCAGGGGGGATGCTGATACCGGGGAACATTCCGAATATTATTTCTGCCGGGAAGCTGAAAATCACAAGCCGCGCGTGGGCAAAACTGGGTGTGCCTCTCGGGCTGGTAATGATGATGGCGTACTACGTGGTTCTGTTCTTCCTTTAACCTACTTGTTGTCCTTCACGAAAGAAGAAAGGCCCTTCAGGGAAGCTTTAAACTCGTCTATCGTTTCCTGCTTGTTCGAAATAATCTCAATAAGTTTGTTTAGCAGAAGCCCTATCGGCATGAGATAATCCCCGTCCCTCAGGGTAACCGGGTGGATATCAACCGCGCCTTCCGCCATCTGGGCAATTTCCCGCTCTAACCGCTTTATCGGGCCCACTACCCTGTAAGCGAAATATAAGCTTGCCACTATTCCGATTAATACTAGCACTATTGTTTCAAAAATCAGTATATATATCATCTGCGACTGCACGCTCAGGAGCATGTCCCTGGCGATGTTCATCGGCGCGCTCGTAGTGCCTGGAAGCGTGAGCCCCAGAGCCGTGACGGTCTGCGCGTACCTGCCTATGGTGAAATAAACCGCCAGCCCGGCAACTACCATTGAAACAATGATAGCCCCGATAAGATACTTAAAATACCAGATTTTCAGTTCGTTCGTGAAGAATAAAAATCCCAGCGGATTGCGTTTTCTCATAAGGCCTCTCCTTGGGTTGCCCCATGCTTCCAATAATGTTAACTATAAAACATTATATAATATTTTTAACAGGTTTTCGCAAGAGGCGTTTTTTCTGCGCGGCGGGTGTAGGCTTCCCGCGCGTGGTAGGAACTCCTGACAAAAGGGCCTGAAACTACCGCTTTGAACCCCATTTTTTCGCCGGTTTTCTCGTAATTTTCAAATTCTTCCGGGGTTATGAATTCCTTCACCGGGATATTCTGTTTTGACGGCCTCAGGTACTGCCCCAGCGTGGCGATATCACAATCTGCTTCACGCAAATCCTTCAAAACTTCCATTACTTCCTCTTTTTTCTCGCCAAGCCCCAGCATAATGCCTGATTTGGTGAGAATTCCCGGAGCCAGCACCTTTATGTTTTTCAACAATTCCAGCGAGCGCCGATAATCTGCCTGCGGCCTTGTTTCCGTGTATAAACGGGGCACAGTTTCCAGGTTATGCCCGATGATTTCGGGTTTTCCGCTTACTATTTTTTTAATTGAATCCAAATTTCCCATGAAATCCGGCACTAAAAGTTCAATCGCTGTTTTTTTGCCGCCCGTTTTGCGGATTTCCTTTATAACTTCCGCGAATTGCCCCGCTCCGCCGTCAGCCAGGTCATCGCGTGTCACGGAAGTGACAACAACATGCCTCAATTTCAGCTTTTTCACCGCTTGCGCGACCCGTTTTGGCTCATCCCTGTCGACTTTTTCCGGTGAGTCCGCGTTAAGCGAGCCAACCGAGCAAAAACCGCAGCTGCGGGTGCAATTTTTTCCCAGTATCATGAAAGTCGCTGTTTTATTGCTGAAACATTCGTTGATATTCGGGCAAGTGGCGCTGTCGCACACGGTATTGAGCTTTAATTCATTTAAAATCTTTCTTGTCGCGTCAAATTTATCGTTTGAACCCGCCACACGCCTCTTGATCCAGTAGGGGAATTTCACCCTCACCTGACCATCCTCTCCCATCCAGGGCGAGGACGGCTGGACACAGCCGAAGATTTCCTTGAAATATTTCTCCGCCTTCCCGCGGGCTTCCCGCATGAGTTCTTTGTTTGTCATTGCGAGCCCCGCCTGGCGGGGCGCGGCAATCATTAGCTCTGCTATTGACGTCATCTTCCTATTTTTCAGCCCGCAGGGGTGGATCATTGAAACTACCGACATATCCGGGTTCACATTCAGCGCAAAACCATGGTAAGTAACCCAGTGTTTCACGCCCACGCCGATGGAAGCAATCTTCTTTTCACCCACCCACACGCCGGTAAACCCCTCGCGCCTTTGTGCGCTGATGCCGTAATCAACAAGCATCCTGATAATCACTTCTTCCAGCTTCCTTATATACTCATGTATGTCTTTTTCCCCGTCCGCAAGGCCGATAATCGCATAGCCCACCAGCTGGCCCGGGCAGTGGAGCGTAACGCTTCCCCCGCGGTCAACCTCAACAACCTTCACGCCTCTTTTTTTCAGGTACTCCGGCGACACAAGGATATCCGTATCATCCTTCTTCCCGCGCCCGAAAGTGATAACCGGCGGATGCTCAACAAGAAAAAGCGTATCAGGGCGCTTCCCGGCAATCCTCTCCGCCAGGGCTTTTTTCTGCATATTCCAGCTTTCTTCGTACTTCGTTAATCCCAAATTTATGACCTTCAGAGTATTCATATTGTTTGCAGGAACCCAGGATTCATTGATATTCTCAGAAGCACAAAAACGTTTTCGGAGTGAGCCTTAGTGAAGACAAATTACTTGTCTTTCGGAAATGAGTGGCCGGGGCCCGCAGGGAACACGGCGAGGCTCATTTTTGAAAAAGTAATTTGTGCCCTGAACGGAAGCGAATGAAGAAAATGTTTTTTGTGCTTCAAACTAGCGTTTCTTCGGAAGGTCCACCGCCTCTTTATGCGCATCATGCGCCGCCTCAAAAAACGCCTCCGCAAGCGTCGGGTGCGCGTGCGCAATCCTGATAAGGTCCTTCGTGGTTGCTTTCATCTTCACAGCCAGCGCGACCTCAGCTATCAATTCCGAGGCCTCCGCGCCGATAATGCTTGCGCCAAGTATAATATCCGTCTTTTTATCAATAATAACCTTCACAAAACCTTTAGTTTCACCAAGCGTAACCGCCCTGCCGCTTGCCGCGAAGGGGAATTTGCCCACAATTACTTCATAACCTTTCTCAATCGCCTTCTTATCGCTCAACCCGACGCTGGCAACCTCCGGAATACTGTAAATACAGCTTGGAATAACGCTGTAATCAATGCGCGAACCACTGGAAGCGTTTCCGCAGGCGTTTTCCGCCGCAACAATCCCTTCCTGCGACGCCTTGTGCGCAAGCATTATCCCGCCGACAGCGTCACCAGTGGCGTAAATCCCCGCGATATCGGTTTCCATCCTGTCGTTTACCGGTATAAACCCTCTTTCACTCAGCTTAATGCCAGCTTTTTCCAGTCCCAGGCCAGCCGTAGAGGGTTTTCTGCCGGCTGAAACCAGCACCTTTTCATAATTGGCAAGCTCTTCCGGGGCCACTTTGTAGTTTACCTTTATTTCAATCCCGTCCCTTATCAATAACTGCCTGAATTTCTCTGAAATCTCCTCATCTTCATTGGGCAGTATCCTTGGCAGTACCTCAACAACCGTAACCTTGGTTCCAAAAGCGCTGAAAATACACGCAAACTCTATCCCTATCGCCCCGCTTCCTATAATAAGCAGGGTTGCAGGCACTTGCTTGATATCCAGTATGTGGTCGCTGGTGATTATCTTCTCTCCATCAACAACAATTCCCGGAATGCTTGACGGAACCGATCCCGCGGCTATTATGCACTTCTTGAACGCTGTTTTCTCACCGGAAATGTCCAGTTCACTGCCGGAAACAAACACCGCGCTCCCTTTCACTGATTCAATCCCGTAGCTTTTGAAAATCCCGCCGATGCCCATCCGGAACTGGCCGATTATTTTGTTCTTTCTTTCTATCACGGCGTTAATATCAGCCGAAATATTCTCCGCTTTTATGCCGTACTGCCCCGCCTTTTTTGCCGACAGTAAAACCCCCGCGCTGGCAACCATCGCCTTGGTGGGAATACAACCCCTGTTCAGGCACGTCCCGCCGATTTCGTCTTTTTCAACAACCAGCACTTTAGCACCAAGCTGCGCGGCCCTTATTGCCGCCACGTACCCGCCCGGCCCAGCCCCAATCACAATTAATTCGTATTCTTTGTTCATAAGCACCCCTCATAATCGATTTTTCATGCATATTATAGCCAATAATTATTTAAAAATACAAACATTGCCCCTTCGCCTGTAAAAGTAGTATAATCATTATCGCAATGAACAAACGGCTTCTCGCCCTTGCCTTCCTTCTTCTGCTGTGCGGATGCATGACAAAATCGTTCCTGCACCCCGATAAAATCACATACAACAACCCCGGCAAGGACAACCTGAAATACGAAGATGTCTATTTCAACACCGAAGACGGACTGAAACTCCACGGCTGGTTCCTGCCCGCCGCCGGCCCCTCGGCCAAAGGCACCGTTATCTTCTTTCACGGCAACGCGTGCAACATCACGTATAATTATCAGTACATCAAATGGCTTCCTGCCGAAAGCTACAACGTTTTCACGTTTGATTACAGGGGTTACGGCAATTCCGAAGGCAAACCTTCAATAAGCGGCACTTCCCGCGACGCAAAAGCCGCAATGAACTACATAAAAAACCGCAAAGACATAGCCCAGGACAACCTTTACGTGCTTGCCCAGAGTCTGGGCGGGAACATCGCGCTCAACATCCTTGAAAACAACCGTTACGAAGGCATAAAAGCGGCGGCTATTGATAGCACGTTCAGCTCTTACAGGGGCATCGTCAAGGACAAAGCAAGGGCAATGCCCGTGGTAAGCTGGTTCAGGACGCCGCTTTCCTTGGTGCTGATAGGCAACAAATACAGCGCAATAAACAAAATAGGCGATGTTTCACCCACGCCTGTGCTTTTCATCCACGGCACAAAGGATTCCCTCGTGCCGTATTACCACAGCGCCCTGCTTTACAAGGCCGCCCGCGAGCCCAAATACTTCTGGACAATTCCCGATGGCGCCCACATGGACGCTTTCGTCAGCCACGGCACCACATACCAGCAGAAATTGCTGGAATATTTTGATACAGGCAAAACAAGTAATGAATATAATTCCGGGGACACAATACTGAATTAAAATCATCGTTTCTGGGAGAATGGTTGAAGTTTCTTTGAGTAAAATATTTTGTAGAAAGAATTTACTTTTTAATTTTGTAGCGGCGTGATTTATCACGCAATAATATAAAGTTGTCCTAATATGTCCGATAAATCGGACCGCTACAAAAACCGGATCTAAATTCACTCAAAATAAGTAGTAGAAGGGATGGTTTTTCGAGGGTTCTTAAAAATCAAGAATTCAATCAATAACATTTACAGGGGAGAACCGATGAAAAAGATCAAGGGTTTGGTTTTGTCATTCGTTTGTTTGTTTGGCGCGCAGATGTTGTGGGGCGCGAGTTCGCCGGACTGGAACCTTTCTGACGCTTACAGGGCGTCAACGGCTACCAGGGAGAAGATCTGCCTTAACGGCATCTGGCGCATACGCCTGAGCGAGTCAATGCAATTTGACAAGGCCCCGGGGACACCGACAGGGCGGGTTCCAAAACCGGGGTTCATGAGCAAA
>MGVM01000009.1:7302-10003 GCA_001800495.1 Elusimicrobia bacterium RIFOXYB2_FULL_48_7 | reverse complement strand
TACTCCTCCGCCTTTTGCAGCAGCCAATTTGAGCGGCATCCCAACTTCCGCAAACACGATCCAGTGGAACTGGCTTGCGGGACAGTACGCCACAGGCCATAGAGTAAGAAGGGCAACGGATAATGTTGATTTAAGCGGCAGCCTGCTGGCCAGCGTTACATACTGGGACATGACGTCCCTGAGCCCGAATATTTCCACAAGCGTTTACGTTGAAGCCTACAATTTAACAGGTACCAGTGTAAGCGCCATACTTTCAAAATATACCCTGGCAAACATTCCCGGCGCCCAGCTGGTTGAATTTGTAAGCACCGATTCAATAAGGGTTAGCTGGATCGATACAAATCCAGCGGGAACCATGTATCAATTGGAATCTTCAAGCATTGTAAGTAACGCCTACGGCCAAACGTATTTGGGGATCTGGACAACAAGCGTTAATCACCAGGGGCTTGTGACTGACACAACTTATTACCACAGGGTTCGCGCGAGAAACGGCGATAATATTTATTCGGATTACTCAAACATAGTTGCTACTATAACAAAGGTAAATATAGCAGGGCCTGTATCAATAGGGAGTGTAAATGAAAATAGCATCCAGGTTTCATGGGGCCAGACAAACCAGGCCTGGACAACTTATCAATTATGGGGTTCAACCGGGGTTAATTCCGCTTACGGCATTATCTGGGCTGGTACAGGCCCAGGGCCGGTCACGCATAACGGGCTCGATTCCAACACTACCTACTATTATAAGGTAAGTGCGGCTAATCTTGCCGGGGATGCCACATCGTACAACCCTGAAACCGTCACATATACTCACGCGGTTGTGCCCAATCAGCCCGGGTTCGGTGCGGTTACCCAAAATTCAGTGCAGGTTACTTTGTCAGATAACAACAAGCTTGGCACTTATTATGAAATGCAGGCATCAACGGCGACAAACGGTTCTTACGGGACTATCTACTCAGGCAATTATCCCGGTTCCATTGTACACCAGACGCTTTCAGCCAACACGACATACTATTACAGGGTAGCGGCAAAGAATTTTAGCAATATTTACACGAATTACGGAACCGAAAATTCAACGCACACACTTGCCAATACACCGGTCGGCACCTATGTTTCCTATAATTCATCCGATACTGTAATAGTCAACTGGTCGCACAACGGCAACGCGGACGGCACCAGGTATATAATCTGGAGTTCAACTGACTTGTTTGCCAGCTACAATGCGGATCCTGTGTTGACGAACCAGCGCACTTTCACCGGTCTGCTGTCAAGCACTTCGTATTTCTTCCAGGTGCAAGCGCAAGGAATCAACGGCCAGTTTACCGGGTTTGATTCCTTCGTAACCACCTTTACCCTGAATGGCCCCACGGTGCCTCCGGTACCGACCGTGCTGCCAGGCACCGTGTTATCGGCATCTTCAATCAAATGGGAATGGGAACTTTCCATAAATGCCACATATTACCAGGTTTTCAGGGCAGGAGACAACCAGCTGTTACAGAACCTCAACGGTGATGTGACCACCTGGACAGAAGTTGCGTTCACATCAAACACGCTATACAGCCGTTATATCCGCGCGGGCAACGACCAGGGCCTGTCGGCGAATTCTTCCGTGATAAACAGGTACACTCTTGCTGTTGCGCCTATCAGTCAAGGTTTAGTTAATATATTAAACTCCAGCATGCGCGCAAATTGGCTTATAACTAATCCTGCCGGAACGGTTTATGTGGTAGAATACTCAAGTGTCAGTGTCGGCGGCCCTGTATTGAATTCTTCAGCAACAGTAAATAATTATGCTGAATTTTTTAATCTACTTCCGGATACCACTTACTATTTCCAGGCAAAAGCGGTGAACGGAGATGCTGTTGATTCCAATTATGCCACTATTAGTTACGCGGCAACAATGTGTTCCACTCCTGCTTTTTCAGGTTATGGCTCTATTGTTCCTGATTCAATACAGTTAAATTGGGGGGCTTCTGTTCCGGATAACCCTGCTGGAGCAAGATATAGGGCTCAAGCTTCAACATCTGCCGATTTTTCAACAATAATAACACAGGTTGATAGTGTAAGGTCTGACCTTAGCGCAACTCTCGGCGGTTTGTCTGCGAATACCACTTACTATTTCAAACTACAAGCAATAAACAGGATTGGATCTGTCGCCGATGGCACTATCATACCTTCCTGGAGAGCAACCTTATGCGCGTCACCTACGAACCTGGCATGGGGGACAAGGACTGCGACTTCCCTGCAGGTTAACTGGACTGGCGACGCTTCAGGTAACCCTGCTAACAGCAGGTATTTCGTTGAAGTATCTTCAATGAGCAACTGGGGGCTTGTCTACAGCAGTATTGCTGTCCAGTTAACACAGACCGCGGCTGTTACAAATATAATCCCGAACACCACATATTACGGAAAAATATTCGCCAACAACTGGGAAAACGTGAATTCATCCCAGCCCGTACCAGGTACAATGATGACATTTGCCGCGCAGCCAGCAGCAAGCGAGGTTACCGGCGTGTCCACTTATTCCGTAACCATCAGCTGGTCAAAGAATGGCAACCCGGACTACACAAAGTACGGCATCCTGCGTTCAACCGATAATTTTGTCTCTAGCACAGATACGATTAAGAGTTTTGCCTCCAATTACACGAATAATTCCTGCGTAGTTGCCGATTTATCGGCGGGTTCATCTTATTATTTCAAG
>MGVM01000009.1:3651-7268 GCA_001800495.1 Elusimicrobia bacterium RIFOXYB2_FULL_48_7 | reverse complement strand
TTGTCGTTTCAACGCGGGTGCAGGTTGGGGTAATAAACGCTCCTTCAAGTATCATGGCTGTTACCAATTCCACCTGTTCTGTCACGTGGAGCTGGGTGTCGGGCAACGGCTCCCAGGGACACAGGGTAAAGAGCGCGGCGGATGGGGTTAACCTGAGCGGCGACCTTGCCAATCCTGTAACTTACTGGAACCAGAACGGCCTGGGCGCGAATGTGTCCACAAGCGTATACGTGGAAGCTTACAACATTGACGGTTCATCGGCATCCGGAACGTACACGAAGTACGCGTATGCCGAAATGCCGGGCGCGGACAGTTACAGCAGCGTTTCGGCTGTATCAATTCGCGCGAACTGGACTCAAAACGGCAACTCGGACGGAACGGATTACCTGGTGGAATGCTCATCGGTGAGCTTGGGCGGAGCGGTGTTGGCCTCGTCCGGCACCAGGAATGTTTATGCGGATATCCAGAACCTCAATCCCAACACCACCTATTACTTCCAGGTCAAGGCCATAAACGGCGAATCAGTAAGCACCAATTATACTGCGCTTGGTTCAACGGCGACCTGGTGCAACATACCCGCGGGTATTTCTAACACCGCTCCCTCGATTAATGCATTGACGGTCTCCTGGGGCGCTTCGGTTCCGCCTAACCCGCCGGACACGGTTTATATTGTTGAGATGGCATCATCGACGGATTGGACAACTAAATACGCAAGCATGACGGTGAATTCTGCCGGGTCCGCGACGATTGGCGCCCTCGCGTTTAACACGACATACTACACGCAGGTGGCGGCAAGGAACTTTTTCGGGGTGATTATTGTCGGTACCGCGCCGCAGAACTGGAAAGCGACCCTGTGCGATACCCCCAATGCTTTGACATGGGGAACCGTCACGCAGAATTCAGCGCAGATTAACTGGCCGGGTGATTCTTCATCGAACCCGGCAAATACGATTTATAATGCACTGGTATCCACCGATTCATTCGCGACAATCAGCGGTTACACGGGTTCAACAAAAGCCGGCGCGACTGCTACGGTTTCAAGTTTGAATCCGAATACAACTTATTACGGAAGGGTGGCTGCTATCAACTGGGAAAGCCAGCCTGCATCAGCCGGCATTACACCATCAACTGTCATGACGCCGGCGGCGCCTCCGGCAGGCTCGTACCTGAACGCGGTCACGTCCTACAGCGTGACAATCAACTGGACGTTGACAAACCCGTCCTATACAAAATATGGAATAATCCGCTCATCCGACAGCGTCTGGAGCACCACCGCAACCGTCAGGAGTTTTGCTGATAACCTTAACGTTTCCGGATATACCGACAATTCGCTTCAGATAAACACAAGTTATTATTACAAGATATGCGCTTACGGCGAGGACGGTTCAGCAACAGTATTTGATAATGCGGTTTCGACTGTTACCGTATTGCCCGTGCCGACAGCCCCTTCAGGTTTTGCGGGCACGGTGCTTTCCACCGGTTCAATACAGTGGAACTGGACGCTCGGTTCGTTCGCTTTCGGCCACAGGGTAAAGAGTTCTGCTGACAACGTTAATTTAAGCGGCGACCTTGGCGGGAATGTGACATATTGGGTCCAGACAGGACTGCCTGTAAACAGTTCGACAAACGTTTATGTGGAAGCTTTCAATACCATAGGAGTAGCGGATTCTACTCCTGACACAAAAATGACTTTCGCCAACATACCCGGGATGGTTTCTGCCACGGGTGTCTATATCACGAGCGCGTCATTCTCCTGGGTTGACACCAATCCCGCGGGGACAAACTACCAGGTTGAATGGGCAACAAATACATTATTCTCGTCTCCGGGTCTCAGTCCAAGCCTGCCTATGCTTTCACATTCTTTGCTTACCCTTACGCAGGGTACCACATACTTCGTGCATGTCAGGGCACAGAACGGTGCGGCAGTATTCACAGGTTACAACAATTACATCCAGATTGTCACCGAGATGGCGCCTAATAACCCGCCGTCCGCGGCAACAATGCTATCGCCTTTGAGCCCGGCGGTTATCACTGCCCTGACGCCGGCCTTTGACTGGACGGATTCAACCGACCCGGACCTTGACGCAGTTTATTATGAGATCATGTACGCTACCAATTCAACATTCTCTGGTTCCACTTCTGTATCAGGACTGACAACATCTTATTATTCTGCAGGAACGCTGCTACTTGATAACACTAGTTACTGGTGGATAATAAGGTCGTATGACAGCAAAGGCGGGACAACGATGGCGGCTTCAACCGGGTCATTCACCCTTGATACCGCTCAAGATGCCCCGATAGCGCCCAGCCTGGTTTCACCGGCTGACGGGTATGTTTCAAGCACTACCACTATTACCCTTGACTGGGCTGATTCATCCGATGCCGACCTTGGTTCAAGTTTGACCTATACGCTCTATTATTCCACAACTGCAACATTTGATTCGACTATGACCGTTTCAGCAATCGCGCCTTCGGTCTACACATTCCCGATGATAAATGACGGGACTTATTACTGGAAAGCTGCGGCGGTTGACAATACCGCGCTTGAGACAATGAGCGCGCAAATGAGGAAGTTTATCATAGACAGCGCCGACAAGATACCGCCGTCAGCAATTGTCACGCTTTTAGCCGCCACTGGCGCGCTTGAGGGTGAAGTAGCGCTGACCTGGAGGGCCCCGGGAGACGACGGCAACATAGGCACACTCAATGGCGCTTACAGGATAGAGCATTCTTCGATAGCAACAAACACCTGGAGCTCTTTGAACGCGCAGGTCACTATAACCACATCGGCAATTGCTTCGGGAACAACTTCCCAGTACAAGGTGGCAGGCCTGTTCCCGGATGTTACCTATTACTTCAGGATCTGGGCCATCGATGACAACGGCAACTATAGCGATTTGTCAAACGGCGCGACGGCTTTCGCCAGGAACCTGCTTCCTTTAGCGCCTGCGAACCTGCAGCTCACTGTTCAGCCGGAAGGCGGCCAGCTTAACCTTTCGTGGTCTGTCAGCACCGAGCCGGACAGCAAGGGATACAAGTTGTACCGCAGCGTGGCAACAGGCAACCTGGCATCGAAGAGCTACATAGCAACGATACTCAACCCGAACGTAAGCTATCAGGATAAGTCGGTGGCCAACAATACGACATATTTCTACCAGGTGACTGCGATAGACCAGGCGAATTACGAGAGCCTTGCCTCGAGTGAAGTCAAGGGCTGCCCTGTCATGGTTTACACGGCAGGGAGCGTGCATATAACCTTCGACGAATACAACCAGTATTTTAGCGCGATCGCCGGGTTTGAGGCTGTGGAAGGCTGGACCGGCGGCGTGTCAGTGTCTTCAATGATCAAGGAAGGTGCCCGGTCGCTCGAGCTTATATCCGCCAACAGCGCCGTTGTTTCAAGCACCTATAACTTTGCTTCATTGACGAGTTTTGCCAATTTGAATGACAGCGATTTCATAACAATGTGGGTTTATGTCAACGACCAGAGCAGCCTGTCAAACATAAAACTGAACTTCGGTTATACGGGAGATTTCGCAAACAGGATCACCTATACGATAAGCAGTTTGTCTACCGGCTGGAACCGCGTAGTCCTGCAGCGCAGCGAAGGCGTGAAA
>MGVM01000009.1:0-3590 GCA_001800495.1 Elusimicrobia bacterium RIFOXYB2_FULL_48_7 | reverse complement strand
GCGGCGCCAATACCACCGGCGGCGCGTGGCAGCAGTCAGGCAACGGGGCCTGGGCGATTGAAGGCAGTTCAGCGGCGGCTATTTTCAGCCAGCAAAGCCTTGTAGCGGGCGACAACATCAGTATGATGGCGGCGCGCACCTATACCGATTTTACCTTCTACGCGAAAATGAAGATTGCGGAAGGCACGAGCGCCGGTGTTGTATTCCGCGCGGTCACTTCTGACCAGGGCTACAAGTTCAGCAATGAAGGCTCTACCTTCACGTTTGTCATGAGGACGCTCAACGGCACGCAGATAGCTCAGGGGAATTACAATATAGTTCAGGGAACATGGTATTATATAAAGGTAGCGGCAGCAGGCACAACCAAGAGAGTTTATATGTCGAATGACGGAATCGCGTATACGCTTGTTTGCGAAGAAACGGTGAGCAATGACTATACAAACGGGTATGTCGGGCTCTACACTAACTCCACCTGCGCCCAATTTGACGACGTGCACTTGATGTTCAATCCGTCGAACCTCACGGTCACTCCCAGCGACAGGCAGGCGGTTCTTACCTGGTCCATGGACAACCTGGCTTCCTTCAGCAAATATTATGTTTACCGCGGCAGCATCTCGGCTGACGGCACGGCAAACCCCTATGTGAGGATAAGGACTGTTACCACTCCGGGTATTACCGATACCGACGGACTTGAAAACGGTGTGACCTACTATTACATGGTAGCAGCGGTTGACACTTATAACTACGAATCCGAGTACCTGGGCCCGGCAAAGTCGCTTCCTTATGAAATAGTAGCGCCGGATACCATATCAGGTTCCGTTACCCAGATGGACGCCACCCCGCTTTCAACGGTCCGCTGCGAGGCTTACAAAGGCGATGTCCTCAGCGCTATCACGAACACTTACATAGACGGCACTTATGCGTTTGTCGGGCTTACGGAAAACACAACATACCTGGTGAAAGTCCTGCTTTACGAGGGAGAGAAAGTATCAGTTGTTTACCGGGATATAAAGGCAGGCACCAAGAGCAACAATTTCACCCTTGAAATAAAGTACGAGCTCTCTACAATCACGGGCCAGATAGCCAGCTACAAACCTGTAGTTGCCTCAAAGATTAGTATTTCGAGACTCAGCGATTACCGCACCAGAGCCGCAATGCTGAAACCTAAAAACGGTGTGGGTTATATTGAAATCTGCCATCTGAAGGACAGCGGTGAAACCGCCTTGCGCATTCCCGTAGACGAAACGGGAAGGTATGAAATACCCAACCTTCTTCCGGGCACATACGTGGTCAAGGCCTATAACGGCGTAACCTACAGCCAGCCGCAGACGGTAGCGCTGAAAGCGGGCCAGAGAATCAATGTAGCACTGTCATTCCCCGGGCTGCTCGACGGCAGGGTTGTAGCTTACCCCAGCCCCGGCCCTGACCCCGGCGGGTTCATTACATTCAAGTATTATTCCGGCTATGTAAACCCTGAATCCACCATCAAGATATTCAACTTATACGGCGAACTTGTACGGACTATAACCAACACTGAAATAACAGGCATAAGTGAAGCTTTGTATAATCAGGAATATAAATGGAATTGCCGCACGGCTTCCGGCGACAGGGTTGCCAGTGGCACGTACCTTTATATAATAGAGGTAAAGGAACCCGCTTCCGGCGGCAGCACAAAAGCCGTAAATAAATTTGCTATAATTAAATAGCATCGCATTGCATCAATACTGTTGGGAAAAAAATAATGAAAAAAACCAGGACACTGCTTTTAACCGGGTTTGCCTGCAGCATGATTGTTTCAGCTGTCCATGGTATCTCCATCACGTCACTCCAGACGCTGGATTCCGGCTACATGCCCCGCACTAACTTCTCCAATACGGAAACCATTACTCTGAAGGTTGACTGCCTGCTTGATACTAATGCGACCCGCGTGAATTTCAAATTTTATATCAGTGATCCATCAGGCCGGCAGGTCTTTTTTCACGAAGGCAACTCAATGCCCGGCACGATGGGTACGGGCGGCACGGAATTAAGGAACATTCCTATAGATTTTTATACCAAGCCCGGCAATTACACCGTCAGGGCAGAAGCAATAGCCGACGGTGTTACCGCGACAAACACGGCTGTATTTGCCATTATATCCCAGAACATATCGCTGATCTATCCGCCGAACGAATCGCGAGACATTATGGCTCAGCCGCTGATATTCCAGTGGGGCGGGAGCGGCGCTACCAGGTACCGGGTGACTGTCGGCGACAATGCCGGTTTTTACAAGCCGTTGTGGACCGGCGAGGCCTATACGACGCAGATAGAATACCCCAAGGAACCCACGGACGTCAAGGCGAAACTTGCCGGAGGGACAGTATATTACTGGAAAGTTGACGGACTTGATTCAATGGACAGGATAGTAGCCGAGACCGCAAGCCCGTACAGTTTTACCATAAAAACGGTTGATTCAAGCGACCTTGGCGTGCTGGACATATTGCTGTCCGACATGAACACCCCCGAGGCCCTTATGCTCAATGTCACTGTAAAAAACCTTGGTTCAAAGGCCGAATCGAATATCAATGTAGACCTTGTAATAGTAGGGGGCAATATAATCCCCACGCAAAGCATCAGTTCCATTCAGTCCGGCGAGGCGAAAGACATTTTTTTTAACTGCGGTTCCGTAACCGGCGAAGCTATAACTGTCAGCGCCACCATCAACATTTTCGATGATAATCCCCGGAACAACATCCTTACCAAGGTGATCAGGATCCCGATAGTTGAAAAGGCGAAGATCCTGGGCGGCGTCACGGAAAAGGCCTCCGGTAACAGCAATACTGCCAAGGCGGTGGCAGACGCGAGTGTGATTTATTCCGGCCCGTTGAACGGCACGGTAAAAACCAATCCCGGCGGGCAGTACAAGATCGAGAACCTTGTGCTTGGGGAATATTCAATAAAGGTAACCCACCCTGATTACCAGGATTCCGAGGCCCAGACAGTGTCCCTTAATACACACAAGGCGTACCCGAATATAGATTTCGTGCTTGCGCAGAAGGAAAAAGAGCAGGCAAAGGAAAAAACCGAGGAAAAGAAACAGGAAGCAGCTGCGGATGTAACACCGCAGGAACTGCTCAACATAGTTCAGGATTTGATCAAGAACAAGAAAGTAATTGATGAATTTGAAGGGTTCAATTTGGTACAGATAGAACTTGAGCCGTCAACCGGTAACATGCAGGCAATTTTCCAGCAGTTGAAGAACAAGAAGGCGGCGATATTGACATACAAGGTTGAGGAAGTGAAGGAATAACATGAAAAACCACAATTCCGCGAGTTTCAGGTTTATGACTTGCTTGTCCGTTTTATTCTTCACGCTGATTCTGTCCCCTGGTTCGCGCGCCGCGGCGGCGCCCGCAAAGAAGCAGGACGTGGCTGCCATGGTGACGCAGATTATGGGGAAAATGGAATTTTTAAGGGCCGGCACTGCCAAGTGGCAGAAAGCGAAACCAGGCATGTTTTTATACCAAGGCGATAAGCTGAAGACGAGCGGCAGGTCCAAGGCAGCCATCATGTTCTCCAACGGCGCTGAGGTCAAAATAAACCAGAACACG
>MGVM01000008.1:2684-6266 GCA_001800495.1 Elusimicrobia bacterium RIFOXYB2_FULL_48_7 | reverse complement strand
CGGCCCCTTCAGGGCTGTTTACCGTGTCCCGGGTTACCCTCGAAAAAGGAAAGCAGCAGCTTAAAGAAAAAAAGCTGGACGGCCTGCTCCTGCCGGACAAATCAGATCCCGGCAGCGTGACGCTGTTAGTTTTAAAAAAAGATTCCCTCCAGGCCTTTTCGATCGTGAATGGCATGTCAGAACTGCAGAAAGCCGCGGCCGGCATCAAGCGCGGGTGGATTTCAGGTATTAAACCTATCCAGGAACATACAACCCAAACACAAACACTGCCAACCTGGATACTGATGGTAATATTGCTTGTGGGCTGTATCATCCTGCCCGCGCAGGTTGCCGAAGAAAAGGAAAAGAAACTGCTTTTAGGCATAATGCAAACGCCAGCCAGCGAAATTGAATGGCTGGCTGCAAAACTGATACTGGGGCTGGTTTTATCATGCCTTGCGGTTGGAACATTGTTTGCGTCCGGCGGAGTAAACCCCTTGGCGGCAGGCCAGGGCGGAATGTTATTCATATTAACCGGCAGTGTATGTTTCAGTTCCTTCGGGATAATGCTGGGTTTTTTATGCCGGAACCAGGCAAGCGCGCGGACCCTGGGCTTCATTTTTTATGTTACGTTCCTGGTACCCGCGGCCTTATCAGACTTTTCTGCAAGTTTAACAAAGGTTTCCCGGTACTTGCCGACCTATTGGCTCTACAACCCTGTAAAAGCAATGCTTTTAGAGAGCGGCCGGCTGGCGGATTTTCCTTTTGATTTGATGTGCCTGCTGGCGTTCGGCCTGGCTGCCTTTTGGGCGTCCTTTTACCTTCTAAAAAGAAGATGGCTGATGTAATAAGCGGCAACAATTAAACCATTTTTGTAGCGGTCCGATTTATCGGACCTATAAGAGTGCAATAAATTGCACCGCTACAGTAATTTCAAATAAAATATCATTATGGACAATTATAATAAACTACTCAAAATATTTTTCTGTCTTATAGTGTTATTTTTACCTGCTGGTCTTGCCGGCGCCCAGGAATACCGGGTGCATAAACTATCCTTCAGCGGTTTTAAACAAGTCTCGGCTTCAGCCGCGAGAAAAACCATGGTTACAAAATCCCCCTCTTTCTTCTTCTGGAACAAAAACCCTGTGTTTAATGAAACGGCCCTCCAGCAGGATATCCGGCGCGTAGCTAACTATTGCAAAAATGAGGGTTTTTTTGACGCAACAGCAAGCTATACTTTGAAATATGAAAACCGTTCCGTAGATATTTTGATAACCGCGACAGAAGGGCTCCCCTACTATGTTGAAAGCACAACGGTTACTATAAATGACAGCGCGCCGCCCGTAATTGTGCAGGCCCTGGAAAATAAAGTAACGATCAAGACAGGAGAGATATTCAAAATCGGCCAATTTGATGAAACAAAGAAAGAATTCAATGATTATCTGAAAAAATCGGGTTACGGCGCCGCTTCTGTGGCCGGTAAAGTAATAATTGACAGGACTGCGCGCACAATTGCCGTTGTTATACCGGTTATCACGGGCCCGGTGCAGTATTTCGGCGGTACCGCCATTAAAAATAATACCTACGTAAAATCCGGGGATATAATGGCGCAGGTGAGTTTCCGGGAAGGCGATAAGTTCCTGGCGGACGAGCTTGAAAATACAAGAATGAACATTTACGGGCTTAACCTCTTCAAGACGGTGACTGTTAATCCTGTTATTTCCACGGGAACGGTCATACCGGTTGAAATAAATGTGACTGAAAAAAGCAAAAGAAGCATAAAACTTGGGCTGGGTTACGGCGCGGAAGATAATTTCAGGGTTTCGGCCGGCTGGACCAGGTATTATTTGGCGGATGAACCCAGGACGCTTACCCTGAGCGCGAAGAATTCTTCTATTATCAGCAATTTCACTGCTTCCCTGGCCCAGCCCTTTTTTATGAACAGGAAAACCGGCCTCACGGGCACCTTGTCCCTGGACAGGGAAGACATAACAAGCTACACAAATGAAAAATTGACGCTGCTTGCCAAAGTAGACAGGAAATATTTTGAATCCCTGCATGCTTTCACGGGTTACAGCCTGGAAATGGACAGGCCTGTCAATATAAAAGTGGATATTTCCGAGGAAATAAAGGCCACCCTGCCTGATAAATTATATTTGATCTCCGGCGTATTATTCGGAGCCAGTTATAATACTATAAAAACCCTTTTACCTGAGAACGGGGTATTTTATTCCATCTTTCTTGAACAGGCCTCCTATTTGCTGGGTTCTGAAATAGATTATACAAAAGGGGTTGCGGAAGGGCAGAATTTTGCAAAAATAAGCGATAACCTGGTCTTTGCTGCCCGTGTAAAATACGGTGTTATTCTGCCCCAGAGAGATACGGCCGAAATACCCATATTCAAAAGGTTTTTTTCCGGCGGGGGCGCCAGCGTGCGCGGTTACGGGTTCCATGAGATCGGGCCTGTTGATATTTATGGAACCCCGCTTGGCGGGCATTATCTGTTTGAATACAGCGTAGAGTTGCAACAGCATTTATCAACTAAATCTAATCTGGTTGCTTTCCTGGACGCGGGAGAAGTGCACAATACGGCTTTTATAGCCTCTGAACTTAAATACGGGACCGGCCTGGGCCTAAGGTACGCGACTCCTATCGGGCCGCTGGGCTTCGATGCGGGGTTCCCCCTTAATCCGGGAAACAGCGTAGACCTTAACCAGTATAGATTATATTTTTCGCTCGGGCAGGCGTTTTAATGAAACTTTTAAAAATATTCGGCTTTGGGGCTTTGATAGCTTTACTGCTAACCGCGGCAGGGCTGGTTTTTATCAATAACTCAGTATTTATCCATGAAAAACTGAAAACCTTCGCGGTTAAAAATATGCAAGATGCCGGTTTTTCCACGGCCTCAATAGAAACGATCAAAGGCAACCTGATTTCACACATTGAAATAACAAACATAAGCCTTGATAATAACAGGGACATTAAATTTTCCGCAGAGAAAATATCATTAGATTACTTCCTTCCCGCGCTGATTTCGGGCACCCTATTTGTTAATAAAACCATCATCGAAAACCCTTCTTTAACCCTGCGCTCCGGGTTTAAGCAGCTGGCGCCTAAGACAAAGAAACCCGCCCTGAAAATTGCTTTTGTGTTCAGAAAAATTGAAATAAACAAAGGCGCCGTAAGTTTCATTAAAGATGAAAAAGAACAAAATACCATTTCCGGCATTTATTTGTCCGCGAAATCGTCGTTTTCTCTTTATAAGAATATGGCTTCAGTCCAACTTCTGAACGGCCGCGCGGTTATAGCCAACCCGGGGCTGGAACTGACTTCTGCAAAAGGTGAAGCAAAGTATCAGTCTGGCTCCCTGGCATTATCCGGCATAGTTTTGGAGACAGTTGATTCAAACCTGAAAATAAACGGCGTTGTAAGCAGCAATTTCAAAACCGTGGATTTGAAAATTGATTCTTCCAGGTTGTCGCCAGCCCTCTTTATGAATCAATCCAAGCATAAGTTAACCGCCGCAGCCGGGACTATCATTATTAAAGGCCCCTTGAACAGGCTGGAAATAAAACCACGTATCAGCTTTGAAACTGCCAAACT
>MGVM01000008.1:0-2650 GCA_001800495.1 Elusimicrobia bacterium RIFOXYB2_FULL_48_7 | reverse complement strand
AATTGAACGCTTCAATTGATATAAAAGGCAGCCCTTCTTTTAACAGTTTTACCTTAAATGAAGCAAAAATGAATGCCCGCCTGGAGAACAACAACCTGGCTATAACCGGCGGCTTGCTGGACAGTTCCGCTGGTACCTTAGAGTGGACAGCCCGTGTCAATTTTACCCTGAGCCGGAAGAAATTTAAAGCCAGGGGAAACCTGAATATCCTGAAATCAGAATTTGCGGGAGTAACCATAGATAGTTCCGTGATTTTCGCCAGTTTTGAAAACAATACTTTCACCATCAATAAAGCGGAGCTGTTTACAGAAAGCGGGAACATATCTTTTTCAGGTTACGCCGGCAAGGCCGGCTCTGCAGGTTTGCTAAACGATTTATTCCTTAGCTATGCGGCGGATATAAACAACA
Source organism: Elusimicrobia bacterium RIFOXYB2_FULL_48_7 (assembly GCA_001800495.1). Taxonomy (GTDB): domain Bacteria; phylum Elusimicrobiota; class Endomicrobiia; order CG1-02-37-114; family XYA2-FULL-39-19; genus OXYB2-FULL-48-7. The sequence goes on along the minus strand of MGVM01000008.1, from coordinate 2,242 downwards.
TGGGATTCCTAAAAACGCTTGCGCCGAATCTCAAACCGGTAAAAGGTTCGTTAATCTCATCTGGTGAACTGAGGGGTTCCGGCAAATCTTTAAGGCTTACTGCTTCCTTTGAAGCTAAAAATCTGATGTACGGGGACGCGGGCCTTTATGCCGAAAATAGCAAAGGCGCGCTGGATGTTATGCTCAGCAGCCATTTCCCAACAGGAAACGTCGAGCTTTCTTTTAACGGCATTAATATATCCGGGCGCAGTTTTAAAAGCCTGCAGGCTTCAATATCCGGGAATGAACAAAAAATGAATTATAGGGTGGAATTGATACAAAACCCGGCAATAACATACGCATCGGAAGGCAGGGCGGTTAAAGAAAAAGATTCCTATGCTGTAAATATTGATAAACTTGAAACAAGTGAACAATCTGGCAGCGGGTGGAAAAACGACGGCAATCTGCTGGTTAAATTATCCAGAGGCCGGATAACCTTTGACAAATTCCAGCTGGCACGGAATGACAAACAGAAGATATCGGTGACGGGCGCCCTGGGGTTAAAAGGTGAAACAGATCTTATTTTAAAAACAGAATCAGTAGACCTGGCGGGATTTAATGAACTGGCTCTGCCTGACTTCAAGCTTGAAGGAAAGCTTAACAGCGAAATCGCCTTAAAGGGGCCCATGGTGAACCCTTCCCTGAACGGCAGTATTGAAATCGCCGGCGGGGCTTTTTCCCTCCCTAAGACAGGAGGCGAATACCGGAACATCAGGTGCAGGCTTATTTTAAAAGAGAAGGAAATTACAATTGATTACTTCGATTGTAAAAACGGGGACGAGTACCTGGATTTGACGGGAAATATAACCGCTGAAAACCTTAAAATCCGGAACATAGGCTTAAACCTGGCCTGCAGAAATTTCCCTTTTGCCTCCGCGGGGTTTTTTTCCGCCCGGGCAGACTGCCAGTTGAAATTAAAAGGATCCGCCGGGGACAGCCTGCTGACAGGAAATATTACCATATTGAAATCAGACATATATCTGTCTTCTTCAAGGAATAACCAATTAAATGAAATCGAAGTGGTGGAAAAAGGCGCAAAATCGAAAACGCCGGCACCTGAAGTCAAACATGAACCCGGAATAATCAGCAATATGTCCATGGATATTGACGCCGCCATCCCGGGCAATTCCTGGTTCCATTGGGACGAGGCAGGGCTGGATACTGAAATTAAAGGCAATATAAATGTTAAAAAAACCTGGAATAACCCCTTTGTAATTTCGGGAGAAATTGATACCAGCCACGGATCGTTTAAATACCTGGGGAAATCATTTACTATTGATGAGGGGAGCCTGATTTTTACCGGCGGCAACCCGGGTGATGCCCAGCTGAATGTGAAATCATCAAAACAATACCCCGGCATCCTTGTCACGATAGCAGTTACGGGCAAGTTGAGCTCCCCCCAATTAACTTTGACCAGCATCCCTGATACGGACCAGGCTGATATCATTTCTTACCTGATGTTTGGGAAACCCTCAAGCAAACTGAGCCAGGCGGAAGAAGGAAGCCTGGCCAGTGTCCCGTTAAACGTGCTTGGGACCATCGCCTCGCAGAGTTTAAAGGATGCGCTGGGCAGCCAGCTGGCGCCGGAAGTGATAGAAATTAACCCGGTTTCAGGAGGAACGATAGGCGTAGGGAAATATATCACGAATAAAATGTTTGTAAAACAGGAATGGGCCTTTTCTAGCGAGGAAACCTACCAGACAATAATAGATTACCAGCTGGACAACAATTTCAATCTCCACAGCCAGTCCGGGAACAGCAGGACCGCCGGCGTGGACATCTTCTGGAACTACAGCTATTGATTTTTATTCCGGCATTATTCCGGGGACACAATACTTAATTATTCAAGATAATTAAGTATTGTGTCCCCGAATTATGGGTGGAAGCTGGCGGCGAGGTGGGCGGTGGAGAAGGCCTCCTGGAGGTTGTACCCGCCTGATTTGCCGTCGATGTCTATTATCTCGCCGCAGAAAAACACTCCCGGAACCCTTCGGGATTCCATCGTGCGGGGATTTATCTCATCCAGGGCGATGCCGCCGCGGGTTATGGTGGCTGCTTCAATGGGAAGGGATTTTGATATTTCAAACCTGATGCCGAGTATAAAATCAACTATTTTCTCGCGCTCACGGCTGGTTACCTGGCTGCACTGCTTGTCGGGGCTTACTCCCGTGACTTTCTGCATCAGGGGAACAAGTTTTGAAGG
>MGVM01000007.1 GCA_001800495.1 Elusimicrobia bacterium RIFOXYB2_FULL_48_7 | reverse complement strand
CTTTTCCGGTCCCAAGTGGTCAGTAGGTTCCCGTTTGAATCGAAACCTATCTCTTCCAACTGTTTTTCAAGCAGTTTCTGCTGGTCTTCTAACTGTTGAATCTTTTGCTTGATTATTTTGTAACCAAGCTTGTTCCGGACTTCGTCCTGGATTTGTTCCTGAAGGGCTTCGTTATGTTTACGAGCATCATTGATTTTCCTCTCGTAAATGACCTTTAACTGCCCTTCTAATGCTTTACGCTGCGCGTTGTTCAACAATCCGTTTTTGCTTGACATTGTAGTTCTCCTTTAAAATTAGATTTACCTGATAAATATTCAGGTATGCTTGATTATCCGTTACCTAACTATTTCTGACACCTCCTTTTTGGCCTTATTTTCGTGCAGATAATCCATCAGAGCATAGACATCATCGAAGTCTATAAAATCGTGAGGATTACCCGCCTTAGCTGCCGCAATCGTAGATCCACAAAATACAATTTGTTCTCAATTCTGAAAATCGGTAACCTGTTCATTTTTCCTCGCTTTTGTAGTTGTCTTCTGTAACCTTGTCCATTAACTTCTCGACTAATTTTACTCTGTCTGCCGGAGCCAGACTTTCATGCAGAACTGACCAGACAAAATGTGTCGTCAGTTCAATTGTCGGAATCCTTTCAACTAATCTACAAGTGTCGTCAAAGATTTTAGCCATTTTTCTCACCACCTTGTTTTACTGATTTTTACTGCAATTGAAATTCAATAAATCTCTTTTGCTGCTTTTACCGCCCAGATGAATGACTTGACTGAGAAGTCATTGCTTCTGAATGTGTGCCGGTAAACGAAATACAACTGTAAATGCAGTCTCCTCATTTATATCACCTCACTTTGTCTGCTTGCACCACCGGGCAGATATACTCATCATTAGGGTGTGGCCACCTCTCAATTAATCGTGTCTACAACCATTCAGTTCCCATTCATGTTCTGCATCCAGATGACGAATGTTAAAATACATGTCATCTTCAAGTTTTTCTGCGGCTTCGTCTTCAAGTACACCTTTCATTCTCGATATAGCTGCATTAAGTGTCCTTTCTGCCTTCTTGAAGTTTGTGTAGCGTTTGTAACATATAAACGTAAACAAACCCATAACTACTAATATGGTTTTCATGTGGCATTCACCTCCTTTTTGTACTGATATAGTTTTCGCATCTACAATACTTTTACTACGTCTATACAAAGAACTATCTAATAGTTTCTTTGTATGATTTGCTAGCTGCTTTGACTGATTTCTTGGCTACTTTATAGCCGAAATCAGCAACATCTTTAGAAGCATTAATCATGCTTCCAAAGAATGCGCCAATCCATGAACCAGCTTTAATAGCTGATTCATAGACGTTAGTTTTGCTAACATAACGTTTGTTTTTCATAGTAATCACCATCCTTTTTGGCTGGTTGCCTGAAAAGACCCCGGGGGGCGTTAATATAGTCTTCTTATGAAGGCTATACCCCCCTAGTGTCCCGTGTGTGAATTTCAGGATTTATTCAGGCTAATAGGGAAAAGTTTGTTTTGCAAAATGTCTGGTAGGGATTTTGGGAATTTCATGGGTGACATAAGGTTTTTATTAAGGGTTATTGACAACACGCGTATACATGTTGTATACTGTTGTATACTTAGGACAGGAGGATTTATGTTATCTGACAAAGAATCAAAAGCGATTCGTTTAATACGTAATGAACTTATGCATAATGGGCAAACTCTAACGGTACGAAAGCTATCAAAGTCTTTAGGGTTTAGTTCTCCGCGAACCGGAGCATTGATAATTTCGCAATTAGTAGAAAAAGGATATCTTCGCAGAAAATCAAAACGAGAGCTTCAAATTGTTAAACAAACTGAAGGCCCCGATACAAGTGCCCAAACTGTTGATGTTCCATTCGTAGGCACAATCGCCTGCGGAACACCCCTCTTAGCGGTAGAAAATATCGAGATGAAAATTCCAGTATCTGTTAAAATTGCTAAACCACCATATAGATATTTTTTCTTAAAGGCCTCGGGAAACTCTATGAACAAAGTTGGAATCGAGAATGGCAACATGATTCTTATTCGTCAACAATCAACGGCGAACAATGGTGATTTTGTTGTCGCTTTAATCGATGATGAAGCAACACTGAAAGAATTCCATTCCTTTAATGACCATATCGTCTTGAAACCGAGGTCTACAAGTAAAGAATATAATCCGATTATTCTGACGAAAGATTTTAAAATACAGGGTGTTGTTATTAAAAACTATCCCAGCTTTATAGGAAACTAAACGGTGTACAATAAATTAACGAAACAATCTCTAGGATTTTTGAAAACCATTGGGAGGAAATGTGAGTGACAAGTACCGAATTCTTTCAATTGATGGTGGTGGCATAAAAGGCATTTTTCCTGCTTCGTTCTTAGCGGCGATTGAAGAAAATATATCAGGCAAAACGAGTGAATATTTTGATCTAATTGTGGGTTCGTCTACTGGTGGTATACTAGCTTTAGGTATCGGGCTTGGATATTCAGCAAAAGAGATGGTAGATTTTTATAAACAGCTTGGTCCAGAAATATTCAAGGGAAACGGGTTATTAAAATGCATGCGCAGGTTTATTTATGCAAAATACGACAATGGCCCACTTAAACAAGCACTTGAAAAAAAGTACGGGAAAAGAAAACTAGGAGCGAGCTTGGTAAGACTCGTTATCCCTTCGTTTAATATTGAAAAAGGCGAAATACATGTATACAAAACCGCGCATCATGAACGATTTAAATACGATTACAAGGAAAGTGTGGTTGATGTTGCGATGGCAACAGCAGCTGCGCCGACCTATTTCCCTTCATACCGTGGAGTATCTGGAATCCCATTATGCGACGGTGGCTTATGGGCTAATAACCCAATAGACGTGGCAGTTGTAGAAGCAATAGGAGTTCTTAATTGGCCAGCTAATGCAATTAAGGTATTAAGCCTTGGATGTACTGCTACGCCGTTTGATTTGAAGAAAGGAAGAAATTATTCTGTAGGAATAACTTACTGGATAAATAAATTGCCAGAAACATTTATGGCAGGGCAATCTTCATCAGCAATAGGAATAGCTAAAATCTTGGCCGGTAATGAAAATATAATTAGAGTTGATCCAATATTTCCTAATGGGCGTTTTAAGATGGATAGTATAAAAGAGATTGAATCACTGGCTGGGTTGGGCAGAAATGAAGCAAGAATACTATTTGAGAAAGTAAAGGATGTATTCTTTGACAAAAAAGTGGATCTGTTTGTCCCATATCACAAAGAAAATGAACATCAAGGAGAACTGAAATGAATCAAACAAGAGCAACAATACACCCAATTGACTACATTTTGGAACGGCTATGCATAAATCTGCAAATATCAGACTCTCTTTATGGATCGGCAGAAGAAAGTTATAAGGCGGTAGGTAATTGGCTTGCGGAAAAAAGTGATTTGGCTGCCAATAAGCCGGCAATATACCCACAAGGTTCTTTGAAAATAGGGACAACCATAAAACCAATAGGTAATGAAGAGTATGATCTCGACATGATATGTGAATTTGGAAATGTTAATAGCATGATAAATCCAAAAGAATTATTGAATGCTGTTTATCAAACAATTAAATCAAATTCAAATTATTCGGATATAGCTGAACTAAAAAAGAGATGTGTGAGAATAAACTATAAAAGACAGTTTCATCTGGATATTGTACCGGCGATGCCAAATACAAATGATACAGGAACCTGCATATTTATTCCAGATAAACAAGAAAATGGCGGAGTAGGTGTGTGGATACCGACCAATCCGAAAGGATATGCAAATTGGTTTGAAGAACGATGCAAAATACCAAGAGATATTTTAAATAAAGCGGCAAAACTTGAACATCTACCAGAGAACGAACCCTTCTATGACAAACCACCTTTAAAACGTGTTGTCCAGTTGCTTAAAAGATGGCGTAATAACGTTTATAAAGATATTATTGAACAAGCTCCAGTTTCAATAGTACTCACAACCCTGGCCGCAGAACATTACAAGAATGAAATAAACCTATCCGATGCTATGACAACGATTCTTAACAGTATAAATGAAAGAAATAAAAATGGATACTATGAAGTCAATAACCCAACAACATCAAGCCCAATGGAGCTACTAAGTGAAAAATGGAAAAAGAATCCAGAATGTTTTAATCATTTTGTAATTGCGTTCGGAAGTTTAACACGGATGTGGAATGAATTGAAAAATGATCGTGGTACTGTATTAGAAAATAGACTCACTTTAATGTTTGGAAATACTGATGGTCTCGTAAAAAAAGCGTACATGGATTACAATAATACAATAACTGAAATGCGGAAGAGTGAGTCTTTGAGTATGTCAAAGTCAGGGATATTATCGACATTAGGCGGAGGTGTAAAAGTTAGGCCAAATACATTCCATGGTGACTAAATATTTTAAAACAAAAAGAAAACTAACTTTGGCTGAGCAAAGGTATTTTATGTCTGAAGTGGTCCCGGAATTCAAATGTGATAAAATATCAGGCGGGTTGTCTTGGACAGGATATCTTCAACCGGCACCAATCAGCTTTAATTACAAAGTAAAGATTGTATATAGACCGGAAAGTTATTCTCCAAAAGCATATGTTTTAGAACCAAAACTGTTTATACGGGAAGGCGAAACAAGTATCCCTCATGTATATTCAGGGCAACGGCCTTGTCTGTACTTACCTGGGACAAGAGAATGGTCTCCCCTGATGTACATAAGCAAAACAATTGTACCCTGGTTATCATTATGGCTATTTTATTATGAAATGTGGCATATTACTGGTGAATGGCTGGGAGGAGGTGTTCACCCAACAACAAATAAAGAAGAGGACACACTTGAAATAGAATAACGGAGAAAAAGTATGAAACAATTTAAAACATTACTGGTTGGACTTTTAATAGGAAGTATGCTCGGATGTGCAACAATATCGCCGTTTAGCCAACACGCATATTCCCAAGCTGTTGAACTCAAGGTAGATGCTTTGCGGTTGATGGACAATGCCACTGACACATACAGTAAACATACAGAAGAAGTAGAACAGCTTCTTCTGAGAATTGAAAAAGCTTACGAATATGAAAAGGGACGGCCTAAAAATGAGATTACGACACAATTATGGGAAATGCTTATTGATCCTGATAAAGATATGTTGGGAACATTTTTGAAAGACTGGAAAACAAGGGATTCGCTTGAAGCATATTTAGTAGGTGAAAAAAAGAAACAAATCAGAAGTGCATTTGATAAAATAATTGAACTAGAAAGCGGCAAGAGAAAAGAATAGGAGATAAGACCATGAGTGATTTCAAAGAAATTTTCAAAGAATTAGGAGAAGAGGTGGCAGATATAGCGGTCAAAGAATTTAAGGATAACTCAGATCTTGTTATTAATGCCATGGGTGATACCTTTGAATCCTCAAAGAAAAAGATGGAAGAATGGATGATAGCTATCGCTAGTGGAAATTTAAAAGCAGAGAGTCTTCCAACTCTAGTACGAGGAGAAATTACACTTGGAAAAATGGAAGCTTTAAAACAAAAAGGCCTTTCTCAGGCAAAATTGGATAAATTCGTAAATAATGTAATAGATAAAACTATAAACAAAATAATTGGATCTGTACTATAAATATGGACGTTTTGATTTCTCAAACTTTTAATGAAATTCTTAAACGAATAATCTGAATCAGAAGTGATGACTTTTCTTACAAATCTATCTCTCACTGGTCCCAACCTTCTCCTAAATAACCTTTGAAGCATCACATTTCAATTCCTCTGTCAGGACATCAAAAATAGCCCTACAGCACGTTCTTAGTACCCGGGACATGGTTGTTTTCCGGCACTTAGCCGCCGCATATACCGCGTTGTAAAGGTCATCAGGTAGCCAAAATTTGATTGATTTCTTGTTCTTCATAGCACACCCGGCACCTTTTCCTTGAATTCTTCCCGGACGGCTCCATAAATCTCTTTCAAGCTATCTTTTTGGAGCTGTTTCCCGAGTTTCCGGCTGCGCTCATTTCTTGGGGTTCCAAAGTAATTCTCAACAGCGGTGGAGCCAGGTTCTTTCATCTGCTGTAGTAATTCCCCATAATGTAGCTTGTTTATGGCCTTTACGGCCTGCCGGAGCGCTCCAGAAAGAGTCAATTTATGGCGGTAGCAATACAACCAAAGGCTTTGGTGGGTATCGTAATCCATCCAAAATTTAACCGATTTCATATCGTCCTTCATGGCAAACCTCCCGAGTGATAGACTGCGCTGCCATTAACATTATATACACATAAATGAAAATAATTCAACAGAATTTGCGCAATTACTGGCTGATTATAGCTGGATATTAACGGTGACAAGCACTAGGGATGACGCACTAAGAATGTCATATTGCGAAATTTTGAAAGATTTATTTTGCCCCTTGACAACATAGGTATATATATGTATATTATAGGTATAGATTGTTTAGGTGTAAACAAAAAGGGGTTACTATATGAGTTTAAATGAAGAACTTGGATTAGAAACACCAATAGAAACAGTTGAACATGAATGCTTGCTAAACATTGTTTATACCGGTACAGTATTTTACAGGGCATCCTATAGGTATTTCAGTAAATATGGTATCACAGATGCCCAGTTTAACGTGCTTATGCAGTTAAAGTATTCGACTAGTAACAGTTTACCGCAAAATGTCTTAAGTAAACGGTTGTTCGTTAACAAGGCAGATATGACAGGTATAATAGACAGACTTGAGAAGGCAAAGTATGTTGAAAGACTGGCAGATCCTAAAGATAGAAGGGTTAATCTTATTAGAATTACGAAGGACGGAGATAAGACACTAAAGCAAGCAGAAGCCGGGTATTTTGAAGCGGTGAACAAGCTGATGTCTGGACTGAAAAAGCAGGAAATACAACAACTTATTAAAAGCATAGAAACCATCAGGAATAATGTAAAAAAGAGCGGGTTGTTATGAAAAAAGCAGACAGAGGCTATTTATATCATTCCGAGGCAACAAGTATTTGTCATGAGTGCATGGCCTTAATACCGGCGAAAATCGTTATTAAGGACAATCGCGTGCTGTTATTAAAGGACTGCAAAGTGCACGGCAAACGTTATGAACTTCTTGAAGAAGATGCAGAATATTATCTAAAGCGGAATATTTACGATAAACCAGGCACCGCATCAACAGCTCAAACGGGTTCTTTAAAAGGATGTCCGCATGATTGCGGCCTTTGCCCGGAACACGAACAGCATACCTGTATAGGCTTAATTGAAGTTATTGATAAATGCAATCTTAATTGCCCCCAATGCTTTGCTGCCGGAGATATCGGTAAAACACTGTCTCTGGACCAACTAAATTCAATAATGGATTTTTACATAGAGTCAGAAGGCGGCCAGGCAGAAATACTACAGATAAGCGGTGGAGAGCCGACGCTTCATCCCGATATAATCAAGATTATAGAGAAAGCCCGGGAAAAGAAAATCAAGTATATCATGCTTAATACCAACGGCATACGCATTGCCGAAGATATGTCGTTTGCAGCGGAGCTAGGGAAATTTAAAGGCGGTTTCGAGATATACCTTCAATTTGACGGTTTTGAAAAAAAAGCACAAGAACACTTGCGCGGACGGGATATGAGAGAAATTAAGATTAAAGCAGTCGAAAACCTCGCAGCGTATAAAGTACCGGTAACACTTGTTTCTACTATAGAGAACGGTGTCAATGATACTGAGATAGGCGCTATAATAAATTTTGCTTTGAATTCAAAATACGTCAGGGGAATAAACTTTCAGCAGATGGCATATTATAATGGCAATAATGACGGTGTTGATATGTTAAAGCGGTCAACCGTTTCAGGTATACTTAAAGATATAGAAAAGCAAACGAATGGTATAATTAGAAAGGACGATTTTGTAGCCTTACCCTGTAATGTTGAAAGGGTGGCGGTAACATACTTATACAGAGATGGTCGGGGATTCCTGCCTATAACCAGGAACCTCAAAGTTCAGGACTTTCTTCCCTTTATCAGGAACACATTTTCCTTTACAACCGAAGACATCATGAAGGAAGCCTTGAATCAAATGACCGAAGGGCAGTTCTGCCAATGCTTTGATTTTATCAAGGGACTGAAACCGTTGCTACCCTTCGGTCTCCACCTGAAACGTAAAGAGAAGAAGATAGAATATATAAGTGAGAACACTTTCCGTATAACAGCAACTTCGTTCGTTGACGCCTACAATTTTGATTTGCGTTCACTGCGTAAGGAATGCGTGCACGTAATAACCAGCGATATGAAACGTATACCTTTTTCGGCTTATAACTTGTTCCATAGGCGGGCAAATGCTTGATTTTATTAGTGCAGTTTATGGTGATGCAGTTAGTTCCCCTCTGGCGGTTTTCGGGTTAATAGCGCAAATAATTATAGTTTTATGTGTGTTTGCTATTATTATAGCGATAATGATTAATTTCACCGAAAGCAAAAAGGAAAAAGATACACGCCATGAAAAGAAAAGCATCGTAGAGACAGGAACAATGTTCCTATTTTTTGCCGTGTATTATTACTTGACAGCTAAAAATATAGGGTGTTTCAACGTACCAGGAATTACAGCTAGAATTACCTTGATTTCAATCGGTCTGCTATTGATTGTGGCAGGCAGCATAGTAAATATCAAAGGAAGGGTCGCGCTCGCGGGTAATTGGGCTAATCAAATCAGGGTCTATAAGGACCAAACGTTCGTGCGCGAGGGAATGTACCGCTATGTCCGGCATCCCTTGTATGCCTCGCTTATATGGATGTTTTATGGAGGAAGCCTTGTATACCAGAATTACGCGTCGTTCCTGGCAACTACGCTGGTTTTTATACCCTTCATGCGTTACAGGGCGAACCAGGAAGAAGAACTGCTTAAAAAATATTTTTCGGAATATGAAACATACCAAAAGGAAGTAGGTATGTTTTTTCCAAAACTTAAGCTTGGAGGAAAAAAATGAGAACAGTAATACCAGTTACAGTGCCGAAAGCTTCCTTTAACTTTTGCAGGATAACACTTGCCGTGATATTCTGGATAGGGTTTATATTCAGGCTGAAATGGCTGATACTTTTAGCGTTTGTTATCCTTGCGCTATCCGCAGTACTTGGCATACAAAGGGCTCCACTAATAATGCTTTACAACATCACCATAGGCAAGCTTATGCACTTAAAAGAAGAGATGCTTGATAAACGCGGCATGCGGTTTGCCCATTCATTCGGAGCCTTGCTGACATTGGTATGCCTGTTGTTACTGTATTTTTTTAATGAAAGGTTAGGTTGGATATTTGTCTTCTTTGTTTCCCTGGCTAAAACAGCGGGTGCGCTTGGATTCTGTTCGGCTTTGAAGCTTTACGGTTGCTTGACAAATGACAGTTGCTGCACTTTTCTCAAAAAGGAGCAGACCAAAAATGTATCCTGAACTAACAGGAATTAGGCCTGTACTGTTTAATATAGCCGGGTATGGTGTCTCGTCGTACTCGTTTTTTGTAGCGCTAGGCATTGTAGCGGCAGTCATAGTATTCATCAAGGGTTCAAAAAACTTAGGTGACAGTTCCAATAGTGTTGTTATTATAGCTTCCGCGTTAATCGGCGGAGCGCTTGGGGCCAAGCTTCCGATATGGATATTGAATTACAAAGCTATAATTGCAAGCTTTCCGGATATGGGGCCGGTTTTGAGCGGCAGGACTATTGTGGGCGGGCTTGTTGGCGGTGCATTATCAGTATATTTCGTAAAAAAGAAGTTAGACATCAAACAACGAAGAGGCAATGATTTTGCCCCGGCAATAGCGCTTGGGATAGCTGTAGGAAGGATAGGTTGTTTCCTTAAAGGTTGCTGCTATGGTATTCCAACAGGTTTGCCGTTGGGAGTTAATTTTGGTGATGATGTTCTTAGACATCCTACACAGTTATATGAATCGTTGTTCATGTTTGGGGTGTTCATATATTTAATTATAGTAAAAAACCGCTTCCTTCCAGGAAAGCTTTTCAGCCGGTTTATGATACTGTATTTTAGTTTCAGATTTTTTGAAGAGTTTATCAGGGCCGGCAGTAAATTTTATTTTGGGTTAACTGGTTACCAGTTCATGGCAGTGTTAGTGGTTATTTTTTATATAATGAAAGAAACAATATTCAATCGGCAAAAGGAGGCTGACTATGGAAGAACACAAATCTGAGAACAATAAAATAAAAGGAATGCAGGTCCTTGATTTTTGTATAGGTCTCTTTTCGACTATAATATTGGTTTTTATCATTTTAAAAGTTGAGGCTACGTCTCTTGTTTCTGTTTGGATAACGGTGATCTCAGTACCATTCATTTTAGCTATTCTTATTCATCAAGGATTAATTAAAAAGAAAAAATATGTGCTTGTGGGCATAGTTTCAACAGTCCTGCTTCCGTTGCTTTTTATGGGTTCTTGTTTCATCGTCTACGTTGTCTCCAGAGGAATAAAATAGGTCAGGAGGAAATTTATGGAAGAACACAAGACTGAAAAAGAAACATTAACAGGCAGTCGGTTTTTTGATTTTTGTGTAGGGTTCTTTTCTGTTGTTGTAATAGCAGGTATTTCATACGTTGTACTAATTTCTAACAGCCTTATATCAATTATTTGGTTTTCGTTTCTCATGATATTAACAATAATTGTGACAATTGTTAATCACGGTTATATTGAAATGAAGAAGTATGTAAAAACCGGCGTAATGGCGGCATTAGCGCTTCCATTCATTGTTGTACTCCTTCTCTTTGGTTCTTGTCTTATTGGACCTCTGTTGAGTCCTTTTTTGAGAAGATAGACTTCGGGAATAGTAAAGTCAAATTCCAATGAATCAAAATAAAAACATATTTGAAAAAGTAACAAAGGATATTAACCCATTAAATATTTGCTCAAAAACGGTTTATTCGCAGTTAATAATTGAATACTTTAGTTATTACGGGTTTCAATATGATAACGTTGAGCACGTGTTTGGTACGTTTAAGTTTCGGGACTATTCGCTTGCAGCTCATATCTTCCTGCCCAGCACCTATAATTCAGCTGTACTTCTTATGCATGGGTATTTAGACCACACGGGTTTATTGAGCAGCACAATAAAACATTTGCTTTCTAAGGGCTATCTTGTCGCGGCATACGACATGCCGGGACATGGAGTTTCTTCCGGAGAACCGTCCGGTATAGATTCTTTTCCAACATATACAAATATCATGGAGGAATTTATTGGTATACTTAAAAAGAACTTTAACATACCTATAAACATCATAGGACACAGCACAGGCGGAGCTGTAACCATAGATTATATGCTTTCAAGGGACAGCGCAGAAATCGAAAAAGTTGTTCTAATCGCGCCGTTAGTACATTCATACCTATGGAATGTTTCGGTATACAGCTATCCATTCCTGTCAGGATTTGCTAAAAGGGTTCCTCGTGTATTTAGAATTTCGTCTTCGGATAAAGAGTTTGTAAGGTTTAACAGGCTCGATCCGCTTCAGCAATGGAGTGTACCGTTAGGTTGGCTTAAGGCTCTTACTGACTGGAACAAATCTATCTACAGATATAATCCTAACGAAAAGAAGATGTTAGTTCTCCAGGGTATGAATGACACGGTTGTTGACTGGAAATATAACATGAAATTGATTAAGAACAAATTCCCGAACTCAGAAATAATGTACTTTAAAAGCGGTAACCATCATTTACTTAACGAAGCAGCAGAAATTCGTTCAGAAGTATTTAAAGTTATCGATACCAAAGGTTTGGCAATATAAAACCAAAAACAACAAGTTGAAAACTTCCCGAAAACTTCCCATATGAAGCACGAAATCGTTAAGATTCTTCAAGATTGGTCAAGATACTGACTGTATATTCTTTGCCCTGTCTGGAGATGTCATAAAAAGTGTCTATGGGAGCGTCTATGGGAGGGCTATAAACTGTGGTTTTCTGTGAAATCAGATGAGATACTTAAATTGTTTTTTGTCGTGGGTAAAACACTCTTTTCGTCGTAAATTTTGAGGTTTCTTAAAGCCCTTGTAAGGGAGGCGCTCTATCCAGCTGAGCTAATCGCCCCAATCTGTTGACGATTGGGACCAAGCCACCTTGGCTTGGCCCGAACTTGTTGACAGTTTGGATTTCGCCACCATGGCTCAACCCGAATCTGTTGACGGCGGTATTTTAGCAGAATAAAATATCAAAATCAATTAGATAATTTTGCCGGGATTGAGAATGTTGTTGGGGTCGAAAACCGCCTTGACCCGCTTCATTAGCTCAAGCTGTTTTGCGTCAAGGAAAGAACCTATGAACTTTTTCTTCAGGATGCCGATGCCGTGCTCTCCGGAGAGCTGGCCGCCCATTTTAAGCGCGTGGCTGTAGAGGTCTTCCGTAGCCTTTTCATAATTTGTTTTCCAGTCTTTTTCCGGCAATTCCACCCACTCCCCGTTCCTGGTTACCGCCTTCAATATATGGACGTGCACATTGCCGTCGGCTGCATGGCCGTAGGTGGGCATCCACATGCCGTATTTTTTCTCAAGTTCGCGCACTTTCGCCACCAATTCGGCGATATTTGCCCGGGGAACCACTATATCCAGGTCTTCCAGCATGTATTTCTTGATAACCTCATAAAGATTGCTTCGAATGAACAGTATGTTTTTCTGTTTTTCTTTCGTGTCCGCCACGAATATTTCCAGTGCGCCGTTTTGTATGCAAATGTCGGATATCCTGGCACATACCTTAAGCAGTTCGTCTTCGCTGTCGCCGTCTACGGTGATCATCAGGTCAGCCTTGCCGAGGCTCTGGGGCCATTTCCTGTCAAGATGCTTCTCGGCCAGCGGGATTATGTCTTTTTCAATGAACTCCACCGTCATCGGGTTGATTTTCGCCCGGATTATTTCAGGAACCGTACTAATTGCGCCGGAGAGTTCGGCAAACGGCACCACCAGTGTCATGGAATACTGCGCTGGCGAGAGCAGATTGATGATCGCTTTTGTAACGATGCCAAGGGTGCCCTCGGCTCCAATAAACAGGTTCAGCAGGCTATACCCCGTGCTGTTCTTCATTATTTTGCCGCCGGTATGTATTATTTCGCCGGTGGGAAGCACTACCTCCAGCCCTTTCACGTAATTCCTGACCACACCATATTTTACCGCGCCGGAGCCGCCCGCGTTTGTTGATATCACGCCGCCTATAGTCGCGTTTTCATCACCGGGGTGAGGAGGAAAGTGCAGGCCGTGCTTTTCGACTTCCTTGTAGAACTGCGCCAGACTCACGCCCGGCTCTGCCACGGCCATTATGTTTTGAGTATCCACTTCCAGGACACGGTTCATGTTTTCGAACATTACCACCAGGCCGCCGGAGGTCGGCACGCAGCCGCCGCAAAGGCCTGTCCCGCCGCCCCTGGGATAAACGGGAAATTTTTCGCTGTTGGCAAGCTTCAAAAGTTCTGAAACCTGCGCTGCTGACCCGGGTTTTGTGACAAGTTCCGGGTAACTTTTGAATTTATCAAGAGAATATTCGTCGTGGGTAAAATCTTCCATGCCGGCCTTGTCGGTTATCACATTTTTGGCGCCGGTGATATTGATGATTTTAGATCGGGTGCTTTCGCTGATTTTAGTGTAAGGGGCAGAGGTCATTTTTTTATACGGGGAAGTATCGAAGAACCGTTTGGTATTACATACGCCTTGAAATCGCCGCCGTGTTTTTTCGCAACATATTCAAGGGCTTCCGCTATATTTTCCTTCCAGGTGTATTTCATTTTTTCTATTGTTTCCTGTTTTATGGAGCTGATCACTATTATTTCTATGTCCTTGAGAATTTTTGCTGTCAGGTAAGCCCTGTGGCCTTCCACCTCTATTTCACATTCCTGCTTGCAAAGAATCTCGTTCACACCATAAACGCTCATCCAGTTCTCGAATACGGTCTGGCCCACGCCATCGCGGCACTGGGCCAAGAGGATTATGGTCCCGTTCCTGCGTGTTATGTAGCTTGAAGCGCTAACGGCCTTCTGCGCCTGGTAAAGGTTGAAATCCTTGGGCGCGCCCCCGCTTGACACTATCACCACGTCAGCCGGCTGATCCACTTCGACCAGGTGCATTTTTTCAGAAAACCCCACTCCCTCGTAGAAAGCTTCCTCCACGTTGCCCGAAAAAACCTTTGCCAGCTCTTTTTTCCTGTTTCTAATGATGTTAAGGATAAAAAAACCTCTTGTCCTGGCCACTATTTTTGCCGCCTCGATCATGTTCAGGTGGATTGGGTTATTATCAAGCACGCCCATTGCAGTATTAGGGTTAACAACTTTCGAATGGTTCTGGGTGATGGTCTTCCTAGATGAAACCCCGGGAAGGATAGCTTTCCTTCCGCCGCCGTAGCCGGCGAAGGTATGCGGCTCTATATTGCCTGTGGTAATTATAAAATCGGCCTCGGCCGCATATTTGTTTATCATCAGGTCGTCGCCTGAGGAAAAAGTGCCGGCGCTGGCAAGCTTTTTCTTGTTGTCGCAGTCATGGTGGATTATCTCGCCGAATTCAGCGATTTCGGCCCCGTAAAGTTTCTCCGTCTCCTCGTCCGTCTGCTTCCGGTGGGTGCCGTAAGCCACGATGAATTTTACGCATTCCCACTGTTCAGGAACCCCGGGGCGAAGAAAAACCGCTCCCTGTTCCTGCTGACCGTCTTTTTTGGACGCAGGTGAAGGTTTAATCCCTGCGTCTTTCAACTCGGATACCAGGGCTGAAAGTATTTCCGGGTAATCAGGGTTTGGGCGGGTGATGTCTTCAAGTATAACCGCTATTTTTTTTGCGTTTCTTTCACGGATAAGATAAGAGAGCGGCTTTGAACCGATGGGGTTCCTGAGTGAATCAATGATCGCCTGTTTAACGTCAGGAACCTTTTCGCAGGTTTCTGCCAGCTCAAGCACGCCCAGGACGTTTTTATCGTCAAGGGAAAATTCAATTTCTGATTGTCCGTATTTGAATTTAAAATCTGTCATTTTTTAGTTTGCGTAAATTTGCTTATTTTAACCCGCGGCTTCCGGGTTTCACGGCTGCCGAACCGCTTTTGCACATGGGGCAATCCGCGGCCTGGTATGTTTTTATTTCCAGTTTCAGCAGGCTTACCTGCGGGAAAGCGAAGTTCGCGGCGCCGCCCGACCTGTCTATCAGCGACACTGCCGCCACAACTTCCCCGCCGAGCGCTTTCACGACTTCCGCGACTTCTTTTGTGGACTTGCCGGTGGTGATAACGTCCTCAACTATAACAACTTTTTCGCCTTTATCGATCTTAAACCCGCGTCTGAACGTCATTACGGCGTTTTCGCGTTCCGTGAAGATTGCCCTGACGCCGAGCGCCCTGCCCATTTCCTGCCCAATTACCACGCCGCCCATAGCCGGCGAAACGACCGCGCTTACTTCGAAATTTGAAACGCGAAGCGCGGATTTGAGGATAGACGCTAATTCCCTTGAGAGTTTTTCCGCGGTGTCCGGGTACTGCAAAACTTGCGCGCACTGCACGTACCTGTCGCTGTGAAGCCCGCTGGACAGCAGGAAATGTCCCGTAAGCAGGGCATTTTTCTCCTCGAAGATTTTCAGGATTTCGGATTTGTTCATACTACCTCTTTTATTTCCCGAGTATTTTTAATATTTTTTCCGTTTCTTCCGCGGGGCTTGGTGAACCGGTTATTTGCCTGCCTACGACAAGGTAATCACCAAGCTTCGCGGCTTCTTCTATTGAAGCTGTTCTCTGCTGGTCCTTGCGGAAATTAGCGGTATCCAGCTGAACACCGGGCACAAGGGTCAAAAAACTCATTCCGCAGGCCTTTTTTACAACCGGGAGCTCGTTGCCTGAGCAAACAACCCCGTTAAGACCGTGTTTTTTTGCCGCCTGGGCCAGGCGCAGGACAACCGGCTCCACACCGGAGGATGACATGTTATCTCCGAATAATTCAGCAAGGTCAGCAGGAGCGATACTTGTCAGCACAGTCACCCCGAAAAGAAGGGGCCTTTCTGATACCGGCAAGCTATCCCTTGATTCCGACGCCTCCTGCATCATCTTTGGGCCGCCGGAAGTATGCAGGGTTATCGCGAAAGGTTTATATTTTTTTGATACCGCTTGTATAGCCAGGCCGACCACGCTGGGGATATCGTGGTATTTAAGGTCAAGGAAAACTTTCCTTCCGAGGGAATTGATTTCGGCCATTATTTCAGGCGACTCGGTAAAAAGCTTGTGACCAATCTTGAAGAAAACTCCTGCAGGGAGTGTTTTAACGAGTTCCAGGGCTTTTTGTTTATCTACGTCAAGCGCCACGACAAGTTCAGCCACGCGAACCTCCCTTTAACTCCTTTATTATTTCAAGCGGTAGCGACGGGTTCCTGAACATTCCGCTGCCCACGGCTATTACGGTTGCGCCGGCATCAAAGAATTCCCGCGCGTCCCTGGCGGTGCAGATGCCGCCCGCGCCCATCACCGGTATTTTAACTTTTTTCGAAACGCTGTGAACCGCCCGGAGCGCGGCCGGTTTTATCGCCGGGCCTGAAAGCCCGCCGGTAATCGCGGTTTTTAACGATTTATCATAATGCATGCCGGGCACGGTGTTTATCAGCGAAAGCGCGCCTGCGCCGGCTTCCTCGCATGCGATGGCGATCTGGGTTATGTCCGTGACCGCAGGAGACAATTTAGCCATTACCGGGAACACGGACAATTCCTTTGCTTTCCTTACCGCCTTGAAAGAGTCAACGGGGTTCTGGCTTATCAGCCCCAATCCCCTGCTTAGTCCCACATTGGGGCACGACAGGTTGAGTTCAAGCGCTGAAATACATTTAATAGCGTTGAGCTTTTCGATGACCTGCACGAATTCTTCCGGCGTTTCCCCGCCGATACTCACAAAAACTGCCGTCGTGATTTTTTTGCTTATATAAGGTGTTTTTTCTTCAATGAATTTATCCACCCCGGGATTTTCAAGCCCGATACTATTTATCATGCCTGAAGAAGTTTCGGCAATGCGGGGCATAGGGTTGCCCTTCCTGGGATGCAGGGTTATGGTCTTTGTTATTATGCCGCCAAGCAGGTTTATGTCGAATAGCTCAGAGTATTCCTCACCATAGCCGATAATCCCGCTTGCCGCGAAAACAGGGTTTTTAAGTTTCAGCCCGAGAAAATCGGTTTCAATTCCCATGGTTTATTCCAGGATCAATTCCTTTGAATCAAATACAGGGCCGTCTTTGCAGATTGTCTTGTAAATGTATTCTTGGCCGGAGTGTTTTAAATCCGGCGACCTGACTTTCGTGACACAGCCGCGGCAGGCGCCCAGGCCGCAGGCCATTTTTTCTTCAAGCGAAACAAAACATTTAAGCCCGTGTTTGTGGGCTGTTTTTATAACGCCTTTCAACATCGGCTTGGGTCCGCAGGCAAAAACAACCGCGGCCGAACCTGAATGATCACGCGTGCTCCGCGTGCCCCTAGATATATAATCATCAAACAAATCGCATGAAGTGCACCTGGTCCCCAGCGTGCCGTCGTCAGTTGATATGCCGACCTGCCATTTTTTCTTCCTGAATATTTCAAGCGCGCCGTTCGGGATCTCTTTTTTCGTTTTCGCGCCGTAAAAAAGCACGCCGGGTTTGGGGAGTTCCTGCGCCAGATACCTCAAGGCCGCGATACCGGTGCCGCCGGCTACAAACAGGGGCGTGAATTTGGCGTCCTTTTTGACAAAAGCTTCAGGAAAACCGCTTCCCAGAGGGCCCAGGACATTAATGAACTCGCCTTTTTTCCTGCGGGACAGCGCCCTCGTTCCCAGGCCGATGACTTTGTAAAAAATCTCTATTTTCGCACCACTGACGCCTGAAATACAGAAAGGCCGGCGTAAAAACACCAGCGGGGAACAGTCGATGCTTATGAATTTTCCGGGAAAAGATTCTTTCGCAATCCTGGGATTGGAAAAAACTAGGAGTTTTACATCTGGCGAGAGGTTTTTATTCTCAAGAATCCGGACATCAGTATGATATAATTTTACCATTATCCATTACTACTTTTCCGCCGACTATCGTAGTGACGGGGAATCCTTCAA
>MGVM01000006.1:2268-6022 GCA_001800495.1 Elusimicrobia bacterium RIFOXYB2_FULL_48_7 | reverse complement strand
TCACGTTCAGGTAATCCGCTATTTTGGCGTGGCAGCCGATGCCGGAAACGATAACGATCTTTTCCTTGGGAGTGCCTTCCTCGATCAGGGAATTTATCACCGCTTTAATAGAACCCAGTATCGCGAAGTTCCCGCATCCCGGGCACCACGTGTTTTTCGCCGTAGTATTCAAGTTTTCCATTTATTTCACCTTTTCTAATTCTGATTCAAGGTCTTCCAATGAAAAAGGACGGCCGTCGTATTTTAAAATCATTTTATCGGATTTGAATCCGTAAGTGCGCGCCAGGCGTTCCAGCTGGCCGGTGGCATTATTTTCCACGTAGATCGTTTTTTCCACGCCCTGCAGGGCTTCTCCGAACTTTTTCACCGGGAATGGAGAGAGCACAACCGGCTGGATAACCTTCAGTCCCAGCTTTTCACCCAGTTCAATGCAAACGCCTTTGTTTGAACCCCAGCAGACAATTGCTGCCTTGGAATCCTTTTTGCCGTATATTTCTACGGTTCTCAGATTTTCCAGGTCCTGCGCAAGGTATTTTTCTTTGAGCAGGCGCTGATCCTGCATGGTTTTCGTTACATCCGGTTCTTCGGTGGTTATACCCGCTTCATCGTGTTCATAACTGTTCACTTTTATAACCGCGTCTTTTTCAGGAACAAAAACAAGCGGTGAAACCCCTGTTTCGGTTATCTGGTATCTCTTATATGCGCCAGGATTTTTTTTATCCCACATCACCTGCGCTAAATCCACTTTTGATATGAAACACTGTGATTCAGTGTTCAAGTTATAATTCCCTTCGCTCAAAGTTTTATCCGTGAGCACAAATGCCGGCATCTGGTATTTCCAGCAGAGGTCCAGCGCGACAGCCGACCAGTAATATGCCTCGTCAGCGTCACCCGGCGCTGCTATAAACCTTGCGAACTCGCCCTGGCCCGCGCTGAGCGCGAACTGCAGTTCTGTCTGGCAGGAATATGTGGGCAGTCCCGTGCTGGGTCCCGGCCTCTGGCCCAGGACTATTAACACGGGAAGCTCAGCCATCGCTGACAGGCTCAAGCCCTCCGTCATCAGGCAGAACCCGCCGCCGGATGTCGCCACCGCAACCCTCTTACCCGCATAAGCAAAACCAGTTGCCATAAGCATTACGGCAATTTCGTTTTCGGGATGAACGACTTTCAGCTGGAAATTCTCCGCCTGCTGAGCCAGGAAATGAAGTATAGCGGACGTGGGCGTCATAGGGTAAGCAAGAAACGCCTCAAGCCCGGCTTTAACAAGGCCGAGTGAAATAGCGTCGTTTCCGGTTACGACCGGCATGGGCTTTTTTTCGGGTATTTCAGTTACCTGGTTTATTATTTCTTTTACTTCATCATAGCCGCGCCTGGCAATTTTAAGATTTTGATCCAGTTCTTTGTGGAGATTATTCCTGAAAACCTGGTCCAGTATTTCCCATCTTATCCCTGCGGCCTTAATAAACGCGCCCAAAATACAGGAGTTCCTCATTATCGGGATGGCATTTTCTTCTTTTGTTATTTTTGTGAGTGGAACGCCGACTGCTTTCAAACCCGCCGGGAGTCCTTCGGGTTTTAAAACATCCGAATCGTAAATTATGCAGGTATCGGGGTTGAGCCGGTTCTTGTGGAGTTCAATGCAATCCTGGTTAAGGGCAAGGACGAAGTCAACCTTGTCGCTGTGCGCGCCAATTTTCCGTTTTGATCCGCGGATAATTGAAAAGGTGTGCCCTCCCCTTATTAAGGAAGGGTAATCGCGGTAGACGTAGATCTTATAACCAAGCTGGTTGATAAGGCGAGCTATGACCAAACTTGACTGGTCTATGCCCTCTCCCGCTTTGCCGCCTATTAAAACAGATATTTCCGTTTCGCGCATTATTGTATCCCCAGTATATAAATCCAGATTGGAAGGTATATTATGGAACCGATTGAAGAAACCAGTATCAGCGTCGCCACGGTTTCCTTGTGGAAGTCGTACCGGTCGCTCATTACGCTTACGGCTATCGCCAGCGGCATGGCATTCATCAGTATGATCACCGCGCTTTCAATTTTGCCCAGGCCCAGGAAACGGGTGACGAAAAACGCTATCGCCGGAAGAAGCACGATCCTCGGGAGTGCCAGTTTGAACGCGCTGAAGAAACCAGTATATTTTCTGCCGTAGATGAACGCTCCAAGCATGAAGAACGCGACTGTCGCCGTAGTGCCGCCCAGCATGTGAAGCGCTGTGGAAAAAACCCGCGGCAGGCGCAATCCAACCAGCGAAAACGCCAGCCCGGCGATTATCGAAAAGACCAGCGGGTTCGCCATCAGCTGTTTTGAGACTATTTTCAGCGTTCCAATGATTCCCTGCCCGCTGACTTTTGACAATTCCAGCGCCGTGACCGATATGAAAACGCTCAGCACGGAAATGAAAGCGGACGAAAGTATCGCCAGGCGCTCGCCTTCCCCGCCGGGAAACACGAACATTATGAACGGCACCCCGAAAAACACGAAGTTGCCGAAGAATGTCGTGAGCATGAGAAGGTACAGGTTATCCTTCTTAAGTTTCGCGGTGAAAAATACGGTAATGTAAACCGCCAGGACTATCAGCGCCGGCAGCATGCCTGAAAAAATGAACTTCAGCGTCTGCCCGGTGAACTCGGTTTCGGTGATATTGATGAAAAGAAGCGCCGGAAGCGCGAAATAATAAAGATACGCGCCGAAGACTTTCTCGTCACCGGGTTTCATTATCTTCTTATGCCTTGAGAACAGGCCCAGCCCCAGAAGAATAACTATGGGGACTATAGACCTGATGATAACTTGGAACATTCCATTACCTTTGGAATATCACATGACGCTCGTTTAGAAGAGCATGTGATATCATTACCTTTTTACTGTGTTGCCTGCCATTTGCCGTCTTTGCCTTTTGAAATTTTTAGTTTTGCCTGGCAGCGCGGGCACACAAGCTGGTCGCCCTCTTTCGCGCCGTCCTTCAATATGACTTCCTGCTTGCAGACCGGGCAAATAATGGTGGCGTTTTCCGCGAAAACCGTTTCAACCGGTTTTGGGCCCTGGACAGAAATCACTACCATGTCCTTGTCGCCGGAATTTACCAGCCCGTGGAACGTGCCTGCGGGCCCGTAAACCGCCGAAGTGGGGCCTACAATAACCTGCTCATTGCCTACCGTGAACTCGCCTACGCCTTCAACGATGTAAAACATTTCGTCCGTAACCGGGTGCTTGTGGAACGGAAGCAACTGCCTCTGCTTGAAATAGAACGTGTTGAAAACAAGCTTGTCTGTTTCGAGTGGCACCTTCTTTAAGAATTTTTCTGCTGTGAACTCTTTAATGTCATTAATTTTTGTGCTTTGCATTGTGGCCTCCCTTTTTATTTCGCGAAATAATGGATTAAAACAAACAGAATAGCCAGCCCGGCGACTATTTTATGGTATTTAACCTTAGCCCCGGTAATTCCTAAAACAGCAGTTAAAATAACACTGATTGCCGCCGCGTACCCTGCCCAAATCCAAATTGGTTTATCAAAAATAATAATCACAACTCACCTCCCAGTTCTATTTTATTATTTCGCGTATTTGTCCGGGTTCTTTTGGAACTCCGGAGGGCAGGCATTACAGCAGAAATAATACGTCTTTCCCTTGTAATCCGACGCCTGCGTTATCTTTGAGACCTTGAAATTCTCCTTCATTACCGGGCAAAACGCCTGTTTGCCTACTTCATCCGGTGTGGCCTGCCTGATCACCGCTTTTGCCGAAGG
>MGVM01000006.1:0-2244 GCA_001800495.1 Elusimicrobia bacterium RIFOXYB2_FULL_48_7 | reverse complement strand
TGAGCTTCCTGCTGCTTCTTGCACCCGGCCAGCCCGATTACGACGCCGACAACTAAAACCGCCATTAATCTTCTGTTCATGTTTCCTCCTTATTCAAGCCCTAATTCTTTCTTCAATTCCACGTATTTTTCCCTGAGCTTATCTTCATGTTTTGATTCCTCATTACACAACCAGGTAAACAAGGTTACACATTCCGGGTCATTTTGGTACTTATTTTTTAATTTAGAATAAAGTTTCTGTGTTTTATTTTCTTCACGCACCGCAAACTTGAATATTTTCAATAATGTCGCCATTTTTTGCCTTGATCTTTCGTTCATTTTGTTTTTGTTATGTACCCCTTCAGCAAACCCCCTTCTTTCTTTATCTCAATCAGTTTTTGACCGGTGGCCTTGCACCATTCCGGCAAATCCTTCTCAAAACCCGGGTCGTCCGCTAAAATTTCCAGGACTTCCCCGGTTTTCATGGTGTCCATCTCCTGCTTGGTTTTAATTATCGGCATCGGGCAAAACAGCCCGACACAATCAAGTGTTCTATCTGGTGTCATATGAACAGGTTTATCTTTGATTCTTTTGCTTCCGCCAGGTACGTCATAGCGCCGGCAAACTCGCTTACATCGTCTATAAGGTTACCTTTTGAAAGCCCCAGCACCCCGCAGCTTGTAGTGCAGGCGATATATTTTACTTTGAGTTCCTTCGCGAGCTTCATCAGGTCTTCCAGGGATGCCATCTTTGATTTTTTCATCAGTTTGCGCATCATCCAGGGGCCCAAGCCGAAGAAATCAAGTTTTGATATGGGAAGCTTTGAGGTGCTCATGATATTAAACATCTTTTGCATCAGCATCTGGGGCTTTGCGATAGTGAACCGTGTTTTCTTGATGATATTAAGGCCCCAAAAAGTGAAGAATATCGTGACATCCATGCCGCTTGAGGCGGCAGTGGTCGCCAGCGTGAACGCGGCTATCGCCTTGTCCATTTCCCCGGAGAACAGGATGATGGTCATTTTATCCTTCATTATTTGCCTTCCGCGCATTTGGGGCATTTCTTGTCCGTTGCCTTGTAAACCGTGTTGCATTTCGCGCAAATCCTGTATTTTATTTTGCAGGGCTCGCAAAAAACCGGCTCAAAACAGCTGTTTTCAAGCTCGGTCTCGCAGAACGGGCATTTACATTGGGTTTTCTTTTTTAGATTCATTTGCCCCCCTGCTTACTCCTATAATCCTCTATCGCCTTGTGAAGGGCGTCGGCGCCGAGGTTAGAGCAGTGCATCTTGTTAGGAGGAAGCCCTCCGAGCTCCTTCGCCACGGACGCGTTTGTTATCAGCATCGCTTCATCCAGGGTTTTCCCCTTGGCCATTTCGGAAACCATCGATGACACCGCGATCGCTGCGCCGCAGCCGAAGGTCTTGAACTTAACATCTTCAAGCTTGTCGTCTTTCACCTTGATGTAAAACGTCATCATATCGCCGCAGACAGGGTTGCCTATTTCGCCTTTGCCGTCAGCTTCGGGTATTTCACCCACATTCCTGGGGTTTTGAAAATGATCCATCACTTTTTCTGAATAAAAAGCCATTTCCCCTCCAATTTGGTACCCATTTCTGCCCGCTTGGAAGGGCAATGGGTATAAATCCTACTGTTCTTCGTGCTCGTGTTCGTGCTCATAATCCGTGCCGGGGCCGGCTTCCTGCCGTTTCCCGGTTTTCAAAAAATACGCGTAAAGCGGCGACATATCCCTGAGCCGTTTCACTATCGGCGGAAATTCGTTCAACAGGTATTCTATGTCTTCTTTTGAAGTATATTTTGACAGGGTCATGAGCACCGAACCCTGCGCAATGGAAGCTTCTATTTTTGTGGCCGCAAGCACGTGCGACATTTTCAGCGCTTTTGATGTGCAGGCGGACCCGCTTGTGACATAAATACCCTTCTGGTCAAGGAACAAAAGCATTCCTTCGCCTTCTATGAACTCCACAGAGAAATTCACACTGCCGGGCAGGCGTTTCTGAGGGTGCCCGTTAAGGTATGAATGTTCAATTTTTTTTGGAAATTTTGCGATCAGCTTGTCGCGCAGCGCTTGAATTGCCATCAGGTTCTGCGCCATCTCGGTTTTTGCGATCTCTGCCGCTTTGCCCATGCCCACTATGGCAGGGATGTTCTCAGTGCCGGCTCTCCGGCCATTTTCCTGTATACCGCCGTCAACCTGCGGGATAACCCTGACGCCTTTTTTGATATAAAGCGCGGCCGCCCCCTTGG
>MGVM01000005.1 GCA_001800495.1 Elusimicrobia bacterium RIFOXYB2_FULL_48_7 | reverse complement strand
TCCAGTGCCGTTTTCCGCCCTGACGCTGAAATAATAGGTTGTCCCGACGGCAAGGGGCAGCCCCGTTCTTGTCACGCTTGTATAAAGGGCATTATCAGTCCATGCCGCAATATCCTGAGCCCCAGGCGAAGTACCTATGGCGTACCAATACCTGGCAATACCCGATTCTGCATCAGCGCTGGCATCCCAATTAGCGCTCAAGGCCGCGCTTGAATACGTGAAGAACCAGTCGAACGCACCCGTGCCGTCGCGAACAACCGGCGGAGCCGATGGGGGCGTGGCGTCTCCCGCGGCACACTGGCCGTTCGAGTTTTTGACCGCGCTCTGCAAGCCCGCTCCGTTTTCCGCCTTCACGGCGAAATAATATGTTACGCCCGCCGTTAATAAGAGGCCGGTCCTCGACACAACGGTGCTGTTCCAAACATTTGTCCACCCGGCAGTATCCTGAGCCGAAGGCGAAGTGCCTATGGCGTACCAGTATTTGCTGATGCCGGTCTCCGGGTCCGTGGAACGCGTCCAGTTAGCGCTGAGCGCCGTCAGCGAATAAACAATGCTTATGTCGGAGCCGTATGCCTCGCCGTCGAACACGGAAACTATATTCGAAGGCGGACTTGTGTCAACGGCTATATACAGCCCGTTGGAATTCGCCGCCGCGCTTTGCAGACCGAAAGGATTTTCAGCTTTTACGGTGAAATAATATGTCACACCGTACGCGAGGTTGAGCCCCTCGCGCCTCGCGCCAGTCGAGAGGCTGTTGTCCGTCCAGCCAATAAACCCCGTGCCCCCGGCATTTGTTGAGCTTATAGCATACCAGTATTTAGCCACGCCGGATTCAGGATCCGCCGCCGGGTCCCAGTTCACGGATAATACCGAAGTGGAATGGGTAAATGACCAGTCGTACGCCATATACCCGTCCCTTACTGAGCCCGGCGCGCCCGGCGGCGAGTAATCCCTGGCGATATACTGCCCGTTTGAATTTGTTACCGCGCTTTGCAGGCCAACGCCGTTTTCCGCTTTGACCGCGAAATAGTACGTCGAACCGAAGGACAAATTCAATCCCGACAGCGAGGTTATGGTGCTTGCCCAATTGTTGGCCCAGCCGGCAATATCCTGAGCCGAAGGCGAAGTGCCGATAGCGTACCAGTACTTGCTGATACCGGACTCAGTATCGGTGGAACGGCTCCAGTTCGCCCAGAGAGTTGTTGTTGAATAAGTGAACCCGGCATCCGAGCCGGGCACAGCCCCGTCGCGGACCACATTAATATTCGACGGCGGAGTGCCGTCGGGCGCGATATACTGGCCGTTTGAAGTCATTGTCGAGCCCAGCAGGAGCACGTTGTTCTGGGCGCGGACCGTGAAATAGTAAGTCGCTCCCGGCGACAGGGAAAGGTCCCTGTGCGTCACGTATGTGGATATGCCGTTATCCTGCCAGTCAACAACATCCCTCCAGGCGGGATTGGTGCCGATGGCGTAAAAGTATTTCTGGATCCCTGTTTCGTCGTCTATAGCCGGGCCCCAGCTGGCTGATATCGCGGATGTCGTGAAGGTAAACGACCAGTCCGTGGCGCCGGAACCGTCGCGCACGTAAGCGGGCGCGCTTGGTGGAGTGATATCATTGTAGGCGATCAGCGGGTGCGGATAAGCGTAAGGAACATACCCGGGCCTTTGCGTGTCATTATAAAAATCCCTGTCTTCCATGATATGGCCGAAAACCCCCGGGCAGGAAGTGGAACCGGAAACCGTTAAATCCGCGTCTCCGCCGTTAAGAGTGTTGTTCCACTCGTAAACGGGTTCGGCCGACTGGTTGGTGCCGCGCCCGATTTGGTCGGTGCAGGGATAAGTGAGGCAAAGGTCAAACTGGCAGTTGCCGTCCGTTACCATGTCCGGGCACGAACAATAATTGGCCAGATGGAAATAGCTCCAGTTCCCGGTAAAAGTATTATTGAACAGAACCCCCGTGCCGCCCCTTAAATAAAACCCGCGCGTCTGGTGTATCGTAGCTGTTAACGTATTTTCGTACGCTTCATAACTGAAAGTGGAGCGCAGCCCTCCCGAATCCCTGCCGTGGGCATGTATCATGGAATCGGTCAAGGTGTTGTGGCGGAATACAAAACGCCCGCCTGCCTGGCCGTCGACAGCATCGGCCTGGCTGTTGTCGATATAAGTGCAGTCTTCTATGTATACGGCGTTGGAAGTGCCCAGAGAAAGCGGCCTTGCCCAGGCCGGGTGATTGTCGCCGGTTACAAGTATTTCGCAGCCTATTAAAATACAATGGTCTACCACACCGTAGGTGTAACCGCTGGGATGAATGGCGGTGCCGTTGCTTCCCTGGGATTCAAACTTGCAGTGGTCAACTCTCCAGTTTTTGCAGAGCTGCGGAAAGTAAACCCGGTAATCCTGAAGGGCTTGCCGGCCGCCCCGCTTGCTGTTAACGCGTATGTATTCCACGAGGTGGCGGTCGCGTCGATTATGAATGTCCGGTCAATTCCCGCACCCATCAGGATGATGCCTTTCTGCAGGATTTTTACTGAGGGCTGGTTCGGTGTGGTCGTGATCCACGTGCCTGTGCCGGCGGGTACAGAGACAATATCATTGTCGCTTGCCGCGTTTATCGCCGACTGCACAGCCGACTGCGAACAGTCAGAGGCGTAATGCGTGTCGGCGTGCGCCGCAACGGCCATCAATAACAACAAAAACAACAAGGGGACCCGCCAGGGGTTGAAATGTTGAAATGTTCTTATCCTGCGTACTTGATTAATACTTTTTTTCATGTTTTTTGCAGTTTTCTTATTTTAGGTATATATTTTTCTACTTTCCGCACTCTTCCTTTTTCAACCATGCGCAGGAAATTATTCATTACTTCATTGTGCGCTTCGCAGACAAAGATATTGCGCATTTTCATCGCCTGCTTCAACTGCTTTTTCCCTTTCAGGGGCCATTTAACGCCATTCAGGCAATTGTTTATGAAAACAGGGCCCTTCATTGCGCACCAGGCGTCCCAGAACAGTTTTGATTCAGAGCTGTTCTTTATTATGCCTGAAATGGCCTTGATGTATTTCATGAATTTTTCTTTCTTCTTTCCTTCAAGCAGGCGGATCCTGCAGCCGTCCGGAGCGAAGGTATAAGGAATAATTTCGAGCTTGCCGGCTTTGCCGCCCTCTCCGGGAGAGAAAACTATTTTCACCATGTAGCCGATCCACCAGAAACTCTTGTAATCGGTGCCGCTCCAGTCAAAAAGGAAATTTCCCATGCTGTAAACGATCGGCTTGCCGTTCCAGAACTCGTAGCCCTGCGGGCAGTGCGGGTGCGCCGCGATCACGGCCGATGCGCCCACGTCAATAAACGCCCGGTATGTTTTTACCATGCGCGGGCTTGGCACGGGGTTATGCTCGTTGCCGCCGTGTATTATGACGATGACGATGCCGGCTCTGCCAACCTTTCGCGCCGCGACCCTGATATTCTCAACATTTGAAAGCGGGTCAAGGGGTGAAAAACCCGCCCTGTCCGCCTCAGCCATCCCGAATTCATTCTCGGCAAAATTAAGGACTGCGATTTTCACCCCGTTCTTTTTCAAATACAGCGGGGCTGTGGCAGCGGCAAGGTTTTTACCGGCGCCTACAACCCTGGCCCCCTGTTTCTTTATCCTGCGGATGGTTTCCATCAGGGCCGCCGGCCCGAAATCGCAGGCATGGTTATTAGCCAGCGCCGCCACGTCGAAACGCGCCTCCGGAAGAAAACCGGCGCAGGCGGGATCAACCTTGATGTTGGGCCCGCTGTCCTTGAGTATGGGAGTATCGGCGTTTGTAAGCGCTGCTTCCATGTTTACAATTGATAAATCCTTGTCTTCCAATACCGGGAGTATACCCGATAATATTTTTTTCGAACATCCAGAAACGATTTCCTGCTCTGTTCTTCCTCGCGGGCAGAAATCCCCCGCAAATAAAATCTTAACCTTTTTAATAGGGACGGTTCTCATTTGTGGATAACTCTCCTTTTGGCTTTCTTTAATATAGTCATTCTATTGGTATAATCATTCTGGCTTGTTCTTGAGTTATCCACAAATGAGAACCGTCCCTATTTTATTAGGGCGATTTTACCGGATTTTACTGTTCCGTCTGTATTCTTGAATGAAAATATGTATATTCCCGCGGGTACAGCTTCTCCGGATTCGTTTTTGCCGTTCCACTCCGCTTTCGCTCCTGAAGGGCGAAGCTCCCGGATAAGGCTGCCGTCAAGCGAGTAAACGCTCACGCTAAACGGCGAAGGGATTGAAGAACCTGTCTGAATCATTTCCAGGGTCATCTTGCTGTTTTTCCTGATATCGCAGGGGTTTGGATATGCTTTCACCAGGATTTGCGGGGTTGACGTTTTCGTCGCGCCCGCAGGGCACAGCTGCCCGTTTGAGTTTGTCGCGGTGCTGAGAAGTTTCACTCCGTTCTCAGCCTTCACGCTGAAATAATAACGCTGGCCTGCGGTTAAACTAAGGCCTGTCCTGGTTACTAACGTAACATTGCCATTATCAGTCCAGGCAGCGGTATTTGTCGCGCCGGCTGAAGTGCCAATGGCGTACCAATAACAGTCAATCCCGGAATTAGTATCCACGCTCACGTCCCAGTTGGCGGAGAGCTGGGTGGTAAGCGTCGTTGTATCAACATCCAAACCGGTTACAGAACCGTCGCGCACCGCAAACGGCGCGGACGGCGGGGTGGGGTCGGATATCGGCACCGGCGCGGACGACCCCTGTATGTTCGCGGCATAGGTCCAGATGTCGGTCCACCTTGAATTGTTCGAAAAGTCTGTGGAACTGTACCCCGCCATGCGCCACATGATCCAGCTGATATGGCCGGCCGCGGGCGTTCCGCGCGAGGGGTAAGCCTTGTCGGAAATAGGGGCGTTCCTCCAGAAGTTCGGCTGGCCATAGCACATCTCTATCATTTCCTGCTCGAACTGCCTTTTCTTTGCGTCGCCCAGGCCGAAAACAACGTCGTCATGCCCGAACTCGGTGCACATCAGGGGCACATTGAAAGTATTTTGTATCCTTCCCAGCTCTTCGTTGACATAACCGCCCGCGCTGGCGTAGAGTTTCATTGATTCGGTGTACTCGTGGAAAGCATAAACGACCTGGCCGTAGCCGGGGTCGGGGTTGTATTTCTCGCTGTCCGGAAGGCCGTCTTCGTAGTATTCCCTTATACTCGCCGCGTGGCTCCAGTTGCCGTTGCCAAGAAAAATAATATGCTTGGTATCAACCTGCCTGATGCGCCTTATGCATTCCTTGTAATTGTTCCTGCACTTGGCGACCGTGCCGTTATAAGCGGGGTTGCTGGTATAAACGATGGGCTCGTTGCACAATTCGTAGCCAAGCACCCAGGGTTCATCCTTGAAATAATTTGCTATAGCCACCCAGTCGTTCAGCCAGCGGGTGCAGTAGGTGGAAGGGCTGTTGACATCCCAGAAAGTCCCGTTCGAGTAATTGTTTGAATTATGCATATAGTAATGCGAGTCTATTACCACGTAGATTTTTTTTGCCTTGTACATGGCCACCAGCGGCGAGAGGAAATTATTAATTAAATTTGTAGAACTGATCCAGTCCGATATGTTGTTCATGCTTATTCTTGTGACGTTTGCGTGGTTGGCTGAGGCCCAGTTGGCTTTCGCCTGCATGGTGTTGGTGACATTTTCGTTGGTGGAATTATACCTGTGGGCGACGCCGGCGCCCATCCAGATGCCGTTGGGGTCGTCGCACAGGAGCGACTTCCTTATATACTTGCCTTCCACGTGCAGCCAGACGTGCTCGTCAACGGCGCGCGCGGTACCCGCCGCAAGGAACAGAAAAACCAGTAAAATTTTTACTTTATAGCTTTTCAATTTTTTTTATTTATCAAGCCCGGCCGCGCCAAATTTGACGGCCAATGAAACCTTTAAGCTATTTCCCAGGTCAGGGTGCATTCCCCCGCCGATATCTATAAGGAAATTGCCGGCGTTTATGCCGATGCCAAGGCCCGGCACTATTGATTCCCCTGCCTGCTCCACGCCCGCCCTCAGGGAAAGATTTCCGACACGGTATTCACCGCCGGCGCCGAAACCAACGGAGTTATCTGAGCTTACTTTGGACACGTCAGCCGCCACTATCAATCCTTTTTCCGCCTCGTTTGTAACAGCGTAGCTTATGCCCGCGCGCACTCCCGCCGGAAACTGATAAACGGTATCATCGCCCTGGTAAGTCATTCCCGTGCCCGCGTTCTGCACCACAAGCCCAAGCTTTGTTTTTTCACCGGCCCTATAAAGAA
>MGVM01000004.1:28085-31990 GCA_001800495.1 Elusimicrobia bacterium RIFOXYB2_FULL_48_7 | reverse complement strand
GCTTTTCGGTTGAAACAAGCACATTCGTGCTGCCGGTCCCGTTTGTCGAGTTTGAATCCGCCGAGACCCGCGAACAGGCGGTGGAACTGCTTTCTTACCTTAAGCAGAGGGATGTTCAGTTGTATTTTAATACCTTAAAGTTGTATAATGTGCGTGACAGGGTTACGCTCGTTTTAAACGACAATACAAAGATATTCTGGGGTTTTCCTGACAGCAAAGAGTTCGATGCCAAGCTGCATTACCTGCAGAAAACGCTGGAAAATTCCAGGGCAAACTGCGGCGTAATTGAGTATATAGACCTTAAATTGTTCAATGAAGGGCGCATAATAGTTAAGCCCGCGCCCGTTAAAATGCCAGGGAGGCTTACAGATGGCGAGAGAAGAACTGATTTGCGGCCTGGACATAGGATCCAGCCAGATAACCTGCGTAGTGGGAAAGACCGACGCTTACAAGGAATCCATTGAGGTTGTTTCCTCGTCCAGGACCCCCTGCCGCGGAGTCATCGGCGGCGCGGTCGTGAATATCAACGAAACAGCCCTTGGCGTAAAAAAAGTCATAGAAGAATCCGAGGAAAAACTAGACGCGGTGATCCGCGACGTTTTCCTGGGGATCCGCGGCTCGCACGTGGAAACCGTCAACAACAAGGGAGTCCATGCGATCCTGAGGACCGACAAGGAGATCACCGCCGACGATGTCACAAGCGTAATAGAAAACGCAAAAGCCATACCGATGCCGCCCGACAGGGTCATCATAGACACCATCCCCCAGCAGTACCAGATAGACAGGCAGAAAG
This sequence comes from Elusimicrobia bacterium RIFOXYB2_FULL_48_7, assembly GCA_001800495.1. Lineage (GTDB taxonomy): Bacteria > Elusimicrobiota > Endomicrobiia > CG1-02-37-114 > XYA2-FULL-39-19 > OXYB2-FULL-48-7. Next base: position 31,197 of record MGVM01000004.1, on the reverse strand, counting down.
GCGTGCACGACCCCACCGGCATGGAAGGCAACCACCTGGAAGTGAACATCCACATAATAACCGCCTCGAGCACTACGCTCAACAACATATACAAATCGGTCGCGCAGGCGGGTTTTTCAATAATCGACCCTCCCGTTTACGGCCTTGTCGCCGTAGGCAATGTGGTGGTCACCAACGAGGAAAAGGAACTGGGCTGTCTGTTGATCGACTTAGGCGGACAGACAACCGGCATGGTTTTCTACGGCGAGAACTGCATAAAGACCAGCCGTGAACTCGCTATCGGCTGCGACATGATCACAAAGGATATCTCGCACGGGCTTAAAACTTCTCTCCTGCAGGCAAAGGAAATAAAGGAACGCCACGGCGTGTCTTTTCCCAGCATGCTCAAGGGGAACGAAAACATAGATTACATCGGCGTGGACGGCAGGACAATGAAAACAACCAACAGGAAGGAACTCTCCGAATACATCGCGCCGCGGCTCGAAGAGCTTTTTGAAAAGATCAGTGAACATATCGAGAACCAGGACATCGCCCCGCCGGGCATCATACTCACTGGCGGCGGCTCTATGCTTGAAGGCATAGACAAGGCATGCGAAAAAGTAACCGGCATCGAAACCCGCCTCGGACTGCCCCAGGGCATCAGGGGAGACAACGCCGTAATTTCCAACCCCGCGTTTGCCACCGCTATCGGCCTGCTTAAATACAGGCCCGGGCAGGAAGGAAGCCGCCGGCCGGGCGCGAATATCAGTAAAATGCCTTTTTGGCGCACTTTCAGGGACATGTTTAAATAGGCGCTGGTGGATATTTAAATGAAAATGAGATTAAAATTCGAGGAAGCTTCTACCGAACGCGGAGCCATAATAAAAGTAGTGGGCGTTGGCGGCGCGGGCGGAAATGCCGTGAACCGGATGATCTCGGCCGGCGTCAAAGGAGTGGAATTCATTGCCGCTAATACCGACAAGCAGGTGCTGATGAGGTCGGAAGCTCCTATAAAAATTCAGATAGGCCCCAAGCTTACCCGCGGGCTTGGTGTGGGCGGCGACCCCGAAGGGGGCAGGAAGGCCGCCGAGGAAAGTTACGAGGAAATAAAAAGCGAACTTGCCGGCGCCGATATGGTGTTTGTGACGGCCGGCATGGGCAAGGGCACCGGCACCGGCGCCGCGCCGCTTGTCGCTGAAATATCAAAATCGCTCGGCGCGTTGACTGTCGGTGTGATAACCAGGCCTTTCAGCTTTGAAGGCGACCAGAAAGCCAGCTATGCCGACGAAGGCATACAAAAAATCCGCGAATCCACCGACACTCTGCTTGTAATACCGAACTCGCGCCTTGAAGGCATAAAAGAAAAACTCACTATGATTGAAGCGTTCCGCCTTGCCGATGACGTCCTGAGGCAGGCGATCCAGTCTATCACGGATGTCATAACTTCCACCGGCGTCATGAACATCGATTTTGCCGACGTGAAAAAAATGATGTCAGGCGCGGGCGAAGCGCATATGGGCGTCGGGGAAGGCGAAGGCGAAAGACGCACTATCGACGCGGTCAACATGGCCGTCAAGTCCCCGCTTCTGGAAAACATCACGATTGAGGGCGCCAAGGGCGTGCTGGTCAACTACACCTCAGGGCCGAACCTGACGCTTCCCGAGTTCCAGGAATCAATGGAACTCATAAAAGAACTGGTAAGCTCCGACTGCATAACGCATTTCGGCCACGTGATAAACCACGACCTGGACGACAAGGTAAAAGTGACGGTCATAGCCACGGGTTTCCCGGTGAGCAAGGTTTACGGCTCAAAGAAACGGATCCTGATACCGGCGGAAACAGAACTGAGAAGAAACGACGGTTACCGCCAGTCCATTAAACCCCGCATAGACGTGGAAGATGACGTCAGCAAACCGGCATATTTAAGACTGAAAAACAGAAAATTAAAGTGATCCCCGAAGGCATAACGAGGAACAAACCATGGACCTGCTCGCGTTGTTTGATGAAATGCTGCAGAAAGACGCTTCAGATATGCACTTGAGGTCTAATTCAAGGCCTTACCTGAGGATTCACGGTGAATTACACCCGGTTGATGAAACTTTTGTTTCCCAGGGCTCGGACATGGAAGCGCTGGTCCTTGGTTTCATGAATGAAGGGCAGAAAAGGACTTTCTACTCCAAGTATGAATGTGACCTTGCCATAACCCTTGAGAACAAGGGCCGTTTCAGGATCAACGTTTATAAACAGAGGGGCGAAGTGAACGTGGCCATCAGGCACGTGCCCATCCAGATACCCACGATCGAACAGCTGGCCCTTCCAAACGTTATAAAGAAACTTGCCGAGAACGACCGCGGGCTCGTGCTTGTCACCGGGCCAACGGGCTGCGGAAAATCTTCCACGCTGGCGGCGATGATAGACCACGTAAACAATAATTTCGCCTACCACATAATAACGATCGAAGACCCGCTTGAATTCATTCACAAGGATAAAAAATCGATAATCAGCCAGCGGGAACTCAACATAGACACGCTTAATTATCCCGAGGCCCTGAAAAACGTGGTGCGCCAGGACCCCGACGTGGTGCTTATCGGCGAAATGCGCGACCTGGAAACGATGCAGGCCGCCATGACAGCCGCCCAACTGGGCCATTTTGTGCTGTCCACGATCCACACTATTGATACCATACAGACCGTAAGCCGCGTGGTGGACATGTTCCCGCCGCACCAGCAGAACCAGATACGCCTGCAGTTCGCCGACACGCTCAAGGGCATCGTATCCCAGCGCCTCGTCCCCAGAGCAAGCGGCAAGGGGCTTATACCGGCGGTTGAAGTCCTGGTAGCCACGCCGATAATAAAGAAGTACATTGAAGAAAACAACCTTTCCGAGATAAAAACCGTCATGAAGCAGGGCCAGTACTACGGGATGCAGACATTCGACCAGGCAATCCTGAAACTTTACCAGGAAGGCAAAATAAAACTGGAAGACGGCCTTGCCGCCGCTACCAGCCCCGAAGACCTTCTGCTTGCCGTCAGAGGTATCCAGTCGTCCGTGGAATCCGCCGGAATGGCGACAGGCCCTACTATAACGCTTGAGCGGTTCGACTCCAAGAAGTAAACAACCCGATGTGGCAGAT
>MGVM01000004.1:18643-28048 GCA_001800495.1 Elusimicrobia bacterium RIFOXYB2_FULL_48_7 | reverse complement strand
ACAGGCCTAACCCATTTCACTACCACAAAACCCTCAGGCAGCATGGCTGACGAACCCCAAAGAAATAAAATTCTCGCCTCCCAGGCAATGAACCCCTCGCTTTTAACCTCGTCAAAACAGGTTCACGGCAAACAAATATTAATTGTTAAAAACTCTTCTGAAGCGCGCAGGTATGAAGGTTTTGACGGGTTTATGACGGGTTTCAGGGGGATCCCGCTGGGAGTTTTCACCGCTGACTGCGTGCCGGTATTCCTGGCTGACAAGAAAGGCACTTTTGCCGCGGTATTGCACGCCGGCTGGAAAGGCCTTCACGGCGGGATCGTGGAAAACGGCGTTGAAACTCTGCTGAAAATCTCCGGCACGGAAAGCTCCGGCATCATCGCCGGTATCGGGCCGCATATCTGCGGAGAATGCTATAAAGTCGGCATGGAATTCGGAGATTATTTCCCGGAAAGCTTCAAAAACGGCCGGATGGGCCTGGCGAATGAAATTGTTTTGCGTTTAAAATCAAAAAATATCCCTGAAATGAATATCGATCGCGCGCCATCGGACGGCTTCTGCACCTTCCACAATAACGATTTGTTCTTCTCCTACCGCAAGGGCGAAAAAGCCGCCAGGTTGTTGTCGGCTATAATGCTTTAGTATTTATTTTGCGAGGACGACGGAACCCTTTTTGATCGTACCGGCGGCCTTCAGCTGGAAAATGTAAATTCCGCCTTCCATAAGCCGCCCGTCCTCGTTTTTCCCGTCCCAGGAAGGAACTTCACCGCGGGCAAACGAGAGTTTCCTTATTAAAAACCCTTTCAGGTCAAACATGCTGATCTCCACTTCCATATTTTCCGGGTTATCAAAGTAGAACAAAACCTTGTCATTTATCCTGTCGCCGTTGGGGGTAAACGGGTTCGGAGCCGCTTTTTCAAACCCGAACTCGCCGGTTTTGTTCAAACTTGTAGCCATTTTGGACTTCGCACCTTGCTCAGTAGTTGCCGATTTATCGGCGGCTTTCGTGTTTTCCGTTTCATCCGCGCCCATAGCGCTAACCCTGCCGCCTATCGATTTCGTCACTTCCACTATCTGGTCGCCCTTCAAATTGCCGTCTATGGCATAAGTCACAATTTTCTTCGCGTCTTCCACCTCAACCCCGTTTGAAACCATTGTCTGCACCGAATTCACCGCGCTGTTGATATCCTGCTGGCTCACGCCTTGTTTCGCGCTTAATTCCTGCTTGATTTCCCGAATCGCTGTGTTAACCGCCTGCTGTTGTTTAACCGGCACCGGCATTGGCACCGCCGGCCTTTTCAGAGACTCTGCTGAAGGCGCTTTTGCCATCGGCGCAACAGGTTTCTCACCAACCGGTTTTTCAACTACCGGCTTATTGAAAACAAGCATATCGCGCTTGTTGATGTCCGTTATCACAAAAACAAGTATTACTGCCGCCGCAGCTATCGCCCCGACAGTCCAAACTTGTAGCCAATTCTGTAGACGAATTGAGTTTCGTACCATACTCAAATAGTTTGGACTTCGCACCTTGCTCAGTAGTTGCCGATTTATCGGCGCTTTTATGGTTACCGGTTCCGCCGCATTGATCCTGCATTTAAGCCTCTCCACCAAAGGCGCCGGCGCCTTCATGGCGGGAAGGTTCTTTATCATTTCAATAATATTATTATCAAACCGTCCCATTTCCTTATAATTCATTGTCTTTCTTCCCCGGTTTCAAATATGCTCTCAGCTTTTTAAACGCGTAACTCAGCCGGGAGCCCACCGTTCCAACCGAACAATCCATAATTTCCGATATGTCTTTCAGAGATTTTTCTTCGAAATACATCAGGAGCACAGCGGCTCTCTGGCGGGGATTAAGGCGGCCCAACGCTGAAATCAGCCGTTCGTTCACTTCCTGTTTCTGGGCTTCCTGCTCCGGCCCGGGCGCGCTGTCGGGCATTTTATCTTCCAGCGTCAGCCCCTGTTCGTCATTTTTCTCAACGGAAAAGAAACTGACCAGATTCCTGTGCCTGCCCCTGTCTATACAGTGGTTTACCGTTATCCTGTAAAGCCAGGTGGAAAAATTTGACTCCCGGCTGAAATTGTTAATTGACTGAAACGCTTTCAAAAACACTTCCTGGAACAAATCGTCAGCTTCTGATTTGTTTTTTGAAGAATAATAGCACATACTGTATATTTTATCAGCATACATATCTATGATCTTCCCGAAAGCTTCCCTGTCCCCCGCCTTCACCGCGGCAATCGCCGCGCTTACCAGCGCCTCTTCGTTCTCAATAACATCCCCCTTCTAAAACTTAATCCCTAAAGAAAAATAATGGTTTCCCGGGGACTCGCTGAAATTCAGGTTATAAACAAACCCGTAATCAACCTGCAGGGCGGAAATAGCAAACGGCGCCCTGAAAGTGGCCCCCATAGCCATTGTTTTATACTCGTTATCTCCCAGGTTGAACCCCGCTCTCACACCTACCCTGTCGCCAGGCATCCACATCTCGGCCCCGGCGCACAAATAGTTATTCAATCCCATCCCGTAAGTAACCAGGTCAGCTTCCAGCGCCAAAGTGCCACGCCTGTACCCCGCACCAATGCGATATTCGGAAGGAACCACATCTGATTTCACCAGCCTGATATTCGGCTCATTGATATTTTTGCCCACAAAGGCAAAAGATAGCTTTTCATTCACGTCATAAGCAAACCCCACGTCCAACCCGTACCCGCTTGCACTCATTTTTTCTGCGAACGCGGGGTCCAACATGGTATAACCCGTCATAGCGTAATTCTTGCTGAGATTTTTCAGGTTCACACCGCAGTAAAGCCCGCCATAAAATGGCAGTTTGCGGGCATAGGACAGCGCGAACACGTTTTCCTGGTACAAACTCATGCCCATCTGCACAAAACCCGCGCCAAAATTGCCGTATTTCTCCGACGGGTACACAAAGGACATATAACTTAACCCCAGGTTTTCCAGCAAATCCGGGTAAAACTGCGAATACATGGTGGAAAATTCCGGCTTTTTCACCCTGTTCAGCCCGGCAGGATTCCAAAACATCACGCTGGCATCATCCCCAACACAGGAATACGCGCCCGCCATACCCAGCGGCCTCGCCCCAACATCCAAATACTGGAACGCGCACTCCCCCGCGCCTATAAATACAAAATAAGCCAAAATATAAACAGGAACCCTGAAAAACTTCATTTATTCCCCCGCTTATTTAGCTAAAATAATCGTATCCTTGATAATTTTATTTCCCGCTTTCATCTGGAAAATATACACCCCGCCCTGCATCATCCTGCCGTTATTATCCCTGCCGTCCCAGTAAGGCGCGGAACCGGTGTTCACATCAATATTCCTCACCAGGAACCCTTTCAAATCATATATCTTTATGCCCACATCCACGTTATCGGGGTTCTCATAATAAAAATACGCCCGGTCATAAACCCCGTCAGGGTTGGGAGTAAACGGCTTGGGGTTCACTCTCTGGAAACTAAAACCGGACGGCTTAACTGTGCCCCTCAGGGCGTACCTGCTGAAATGCGTTACGTTTGCGGTAACGGTCTGGGCCGCCGCGCTTACTGTGCAGGGCATCTTCTGCCAGTTAACCCCGTCCCAGTAAAACAAACCAAGCTTGTCATTAACCTCGGCAATGTTCACGTTAGTATTAGCCACATTATTGCTGCCATCCAGGTTAAAATGCAGTACCAGCTTGGCGGCGCTGTTCAGGTCCGTTATCCTCAGCTGGGAAACCTTACGCTTGCCGGTTATCTCAAACTCCTGGCCCTGGCCGGAGGCAACACCCGAAACCCTGGAAATGCCCACTACCGCATCTTCCGAAAGAGCGTTCGGCGGTATTTCAACACTGCTTCTGTTGTCATCCGAAACCACAATCCCGCCGTTGGCTGATAGCACAAGCGTGAGCGTATTCACGCTGACCGTTGCCGGAACCAGGTTGCCGCTGATAGCCCTGATCTCGCATAAACCCGAATAAAGCGGCGTAAAAGCAACCGTAACCCTGCCCAAACTGTCCGTAGTCCCCGTAAGAGCGGATAAAGCCCCGCTTCCCCTGATAACATCAAACACTACCACCGCATTTTTCAACGGGCTCCCGTAATAATCCTTTATTTCTGCGGTAACCTGCGCCGCTTCATTGGTAAGAACCGATGAAGGGTTAGCGCTTAAGCTAATCCCTAACTCGTAAGTAGGCACAAACTCAATGGCACTGCTTAACCCCACCTTGAAATTGCTGTCAATCGCCTTAATCTTGATCGTTTCCCCGCGGTTATATGTTTGGGTGTTAATAGTTGCCACACCACTAGCCAAAGTCGCGTTTGTCACACCCAGCACCCCACTGCCGGCCATATTCTCATTTGAAGCCAAAACCGATTGCAAACTAACATTCCCCGAATAACTGGTTAAAGTATCCCCGGTATCGTTTTTGGCGGTTATGGACATACTGAAGTTTGACCCGGCTGAAATACTATTGGTGGGGACAGTAACATCGTAGTGGTCAAGAACATAGGATTTAGTATCTATTGAAGCTTCATATACAGTCTTCATTGCACTAGCACCTGACCACCCACCAAAAACATAGATTTTGTTATCATATACGGCTAATCCATATCTATCTAAAGAAACGGGGAGGTTTGTATCTGCTGACCAGGTATTTGTCAAAGGATCATATTTTTCGACTGTGTTTAATAAGTTAGCAATCTGAATTGCACCAGCAATAGCATAAATATTGTTATCAATAACACCTGCATTGAAATATTGACGAGCACTAAGCATATCTGCTTTTGCAGCCCATGTATTAGCTATGGGATCATATTCTTCTACAGTTGAAAGGATTCCGGCAGGCCCTTCTCCACCTAATACATATATCTTACTACTAACAGTAACTGCCGCTACTTTAGATTTTGCTGTAGTCATATTTTCTTTTGTTATCCAGGTATCACTCATCGGGTCATATTCTAATACTGTGTTCGTTTGAGGAACAAGATACCGGCCGCCAAAAACATAAATCCTGTTATTAAAAACAGCAACATTAATATCACTGACAGGAATAGGCATATGCGCTTTAATTGTCCAAGTATCTACTGCAGGATCATATTCTTCAACTTCATTGTAAAGGGTACCTACCCCCCCAACAGCATAGATTTTATTGTTGACTACGCCTATTCCCAATCCAGGTTTTGTCGGTATTGGCATACTTGCCTTGATAGTCCAACTATCACCTATCGGGTCATATTCCATTAGAGAATTATCCTCATTAACAATATATATTTTATTACCCACCACTCCCGCACATACATCCCTTGCTTGTATAGGCATATCTGCTTTTTTTGTCCAAATTAAATTTGAGCTATATGCTTGTATTGCAGAAACGAACAAAATGGTATTTAAGAAGAATATTTTATATTTCATACCGTCCTCCTGAGTTTTGCAGTAATTTCATATTCGGCAAAACTCTGTCCTCACTATATTAGACGTACAAGCTTGAAATATTTTCAATTTATTTTACTACTTTTTGGGTAGGTAGGCAATCAATATTTGGGTGAGTTGTAAACCCTATACATAATGCAACCGTAGAAATGTCTTCAAAACATTTAAGTATCAAGAAATATTTCAAAATGATTATGGGCGTTAAGATAATAGATGGTGCCATAAGAATAATACGAAATAACTTCATTATTCTTTAAATGGATGCCGCAAATGAATTTACAATTAAACGGAACACTCCGCATTACTAAAATAGTTTTATATAACCTATTTCATTAAATCCATTTGAATCATTTGATAATCCTACCGTATCAGCAGCATTATAACATTTTCCTTGTAGTGAAATACTATTCTCGGCTGTAACTGTTACTAACCACATAGGATTAGCCATTGTCACAATAAATTCTATCCCCGTATTTGCTATTTCTATAATCATCCTGATTGTATTTGATATTACTGCGCTTGTAGTATTGTTATATAGTTGAACTACACCAAAAGCATTTATATTTCCGTCATGAACAACTCTCAAATTTGCAAAAATCAAATATGTCCCAGCTGATGGTAATGTTATACTCATATTTGGTGTAGAAATATTTGCAAATGATGTTCCAAAATAAGTAATCGCGCTGTTACCTGTGTCTATTGCTGAAGACGCTTTATTGTAAATATCTCTCGCGCTACCATCGGCATCATACAATATTTTCCCACTCCCAGCCTGAAATCGCAAATTCCTCGTACCATCGGTATATATTTTTACATTTGTTCCATCATCGTCTCCTACATACACTCTTCCACCGGAATAAGCACTACCAAAACTGCCTTTACCACCCCAAACAGTAAGCATTTCTGCTGGTTCCGTTGTCCCTATTCCTACTTTGTCTGCCATTTATTTACCCTCCTGTTTATTATTGGTTTTGGTTCCAATGATTTTTACTCATTATTTGCATAAATGAGTCCTGCTTTTCATAAACACCTATATCTAAAGCAACATACAATTTGCCATTGTATACAGCAAAACCCGTGCACGATGTTGCTGTTGTATCTGTGGATTCAGCCCATTCAGACCCATTAAATATAAATAATTTACCATTATTATCGCCTCCTATATACAATTTACCATTGTAAACACCCATCCTTGACCCTTTCTCGATTGCGAATGTATTCCACACATTATCGTCGTAAATGTAGATAGTATTATTAGTACCTGCACAATAAAGTTTATTATTATAAACCACAAGTGAAGTCAGGTCTATGCTTTGACCAACATCAGTAGACAAAGACCAACTAGAACCATCGTACACATATACTTTTCCTCCGGTTGAATTACCGACAGAAGTGCAGGCATACAATTTCCCATTATATACTGCCATTGAATATATCTTATTTGTATCAAGTGTCGTAGAATCATACCATCCGCCATCATTATAAATTATTTTAGAGCTGAAACTACTATCATTCCCCAACCCTGCATATATTTTGCCTTCATATACACATAATGACCAAGCTGGGAATGGGCTAGTATCGGTACTGACAACCCACTCATCTGTAGGTGGATTTGTTGTATATATTTTCCCTACCTCATATCCTTTCCCTGCTGCAAATAAGATATGACCAAAAGGTATTAGAGCTCTTATGTCTTCACAAACAGTATCAGTAGATTCCGAATAATTACTGCCATCAAATACATATATTTTTCCGTTGCCTTGACAACCCAAATGTAAATTTCCCTTAAATGAGGAAGCGCTCAATACTGTTGCTGGCATATTAGATGCTTTCCAGTCAATTCCTTCGTATACTAGTTTGATAATGCTTGTAGTAAATTCTGATTTATCTGGATCTGAAATATTTCCCTTCAATTCCCCAGTAGCCTCTAAATCTCCTTCTACATTCATTAACGTAGACATTAATATCCTCCATTAAAGATGATCATTTTATTTATAGCATCAAAAGCTAATCACCATGCCGGGTCTCCCGATTTAAAAATATGTATTTAGCATTTTATTATCGCTTCTATTTCTCTTTTTTTAATTATATAAGTATTCATCATATTATCCCTGCAACATTCTATTGCTTTTTGAATATAAGATAATGCCATACTTTTGTTTGGTGAGTTCTTTTGCCAATATACTGACAAGAAATAATAATGTCGATGGCTAATAGGATTTATAGAAACTTGTTTTTCATTTAAATGTCTATAGTATTCTTCTTTTAACTTACATTTTTCTTTATCAAGGAATCCAAAATGATATATACCAAAAGGTGCCATTTTGCCATTTAATCCTTTTAAGCTATTATCCAAGCGTTCATGAACAATATTATCGTATTTTATACCTATATTATTTCTAAATAATCTAGTTATCAGACCGTAAGCAATTTTGGGGTGTTTCGTTTTGTATGGATCTTCCTTAAAATTCCATATTGTAAAATCATAATAGTCATATTGATCATCCTTGACCATCATTTCTAATTCAGGTATATTATCACTATCAATCATCTCATCCGCATCTAAATGAAGTATCCAATCGCCAGTGGCTTTTGAAAGCCCGAAGTTTCTAGCTGCAGCATAATCATCATTCCATTGATAATCATAAATCTTAGCGTCGTATTTCAAGGCGATTTCTTTTGAAGAATCATTAGATCCTGTATCAACAAATATGATTTCCTCATACTTATGCAGATATTTATTTAAATTGTGCTCTTCGTTTTTAACAATCATAACAAGACTAATCATTTTATCTTTACCTATTGATTTTGGATATTTTCGTCAATGCTAAGGACATCCATTAACGAATCCTGTTTAGTGTATATTTTTCCATTATTCCCTGTGCCTGCATATAATTTACCGTTATATGATGCTAATGAGTAAATATAGTTTTCTGAAAGATCTGTTGAATTAATCCATTCTTTTCCATCAAAATAATGAATTGCAGCACCACCTTCTGACGAAACCCATAATTTGCCATTATAAACGGCCATTGTAGTATAATGTATATCTCCTGTAGTTGCTTCTTGTGCTTCATACCAACTATTTCCATCATATGTAATTATCGTACCACCATTTGATACTGTATGTGTTAAAGCATAAAGCTTATTATTGAAAATCCCTAATGAATTTACTTTATCATATCCAGTATCAGTCGACTCTGACCAGCTAGATTCATTAAAAACAAATATTTTACCCGTCTCTCCTGTTCCCGCATATAGTTTATCTTTGAAAACACATAATGAATACACATTGTAACTACCTAAATCTGTAGATTCGGTCCAACTAGAACCATTGAACACAAATATCATACCATTATCACATCCGGCATAAAGTTTGTTTCTATATATTGCTAAAGAATAAGTAGTATTACTTCCTGTATCAGTAGATTGTGACCAACTAGTGTTATAAACAATTATTTTACCATTTCCATTCTCACCCGCATAAAGATTTCCATTATATACACACAGTGATTCAATAGCTCCATCTGCATCTGTAGATTCGGTCCAGCTAGAACCGTCAAAAACAAATATTTTTCCGTTCGTAGAGCAACCCGCATATAATTTATTCTTGTATACACACATTGCTTTGACACTATTTTCACTAGTGTCCGTTGATATAGCCCATTCAATACCATGGTAAAAAAGTTGAATTAAATCAGCGTTGAATGTTGATTTATTTGGATCAGAAACATTACCCTTTATTTCACCAGTAGACTCTAAATCACCTTCAATATACAATAAGCTAGACATTTTATTTACTCCTCCTTATATTTAATATTTATTCATTCTGCATGAAAATAGTATATTTATTGAGTTTATAAAGATAACCAACAGTATTCATGTCATTCTCTAATTTGAATGGTTGAGTACATGTAACACAGTATTTATACTGTTGGGTGGAACTTGTTGTTTTTCTTGTATTTGATAAA
>MGVM01000004.1:0-18494 GCA_001800495.1 Elusimicrobia bacterium RIFOXYB2_FULL_48_7 | reverse complement strand
TGCCCTTTTCACCCGGTACATGTCCAGGTGCTCCATTGGCGTGTGCGCCATCATCTCCTTGAACAGCCGGTTCATGCGGGGTATACTGATTCCTATTCTTTTTCTTATGGATTTCGGGCAGAGGTGCGGGTTGGGGTATGCTTCCCTTATATACCTGCGGATTTTGTCAACCGCGAGGTATTTATTATCGGAAAACTTGTCTTCGGTTATTTTATCGCAGTTTAAACGGTCTTCATTCATTTTCCAGGAAGCGATATTTACCAGTTCATAGACCCTAAACGGTTTTTCTATGCAACATACCCTGTCGTGATAAAGCAGTTCCTTCATCACTTCGCAGCAGCTGTGACCGGTTATCATGATAATAAGCAGGTTTTTGTATTCTGGCTGGGTTCTAAGCTGTTTAAGCAAGGTTATACCGTCTGTTCCGGGCATCTGGTAGTCCAGGAACAGCAGGTCTACCTTGTTTTGGGCGAGTTTTTCACGGCCTTCTTCGGCGCTGTTGGCTGTGATTACGTTGTATTTGTGTTTGAAACACAGTTTTATGAATTCACAGATTTGCTGTTCGTCGTCTATGGTGAGAATGGTTTTTCTGTTAGCGGGCGGGGAGAGTGGTCTTTGGTCTTTGGTCTTTGGTCTTTGGTCTTTGGCATATCATTTTTCGCCTCCAAAGATTTAGACGTATGAGACCGAGAAATTTTCAAATTACGGAGCCGATAAATCGGCAACTACATGAATGAACCAATAAATTGGCAACTACGGGGTTATTTCTTTCGGATGGAAAACCTTGATCAGCTTCCGGGCTTTTTCTCTTTGATCAGAATCCAGGGTTACAAGTGGTACGTCAAAGTATTTCGCTGTTGCTACATAAATTGAGTCGGCGCCTTTTAACCTGCATTCTGCCGCTATTTCTGATGCGAGAAAGGAGATATCCCTTTCAACCGGAATGAAAATAAAGGTGGGGACCTTTAGAATTTGCTCAACAAATTCCATTGCAAGTTCAGGATTGTCCGTGCCGCGCGCTATTGCAGAGCTGATTTCCGGCAGGACTATCTCGGGCAGGTAGACAACGGCTTGTGAAACCCGGATATTTTGCATTAACTTCGAGCTGAACTGGCTGTTCTGCTCTTTTGGAAAAAATGAATTAACGATTACGCTCGCATCAAGACAATACATGTTTTACCTTCGGCTTTCCGATAGCAATTGCCAGCTTTTCTTTGAGCTTTTCCATTCTTTACTGATTTTTCTTCCTAATTCCCCCAGTTTTTCCCAAGCCAGGGGGTCTTTTCTTTCAAGCTGTGAACGTTTCTTCATTTCCAGGGATGCTCCTTTTATCTCCTCGAGGATTATTTTGATACGGTGCTCGTTTATTATACCTGGTTTGATGCTGTTATTAAGCCACCTTTGAACCGTCAATAGTTTTACACCGAGCTTTTCGGCAAGCTTGGCCTGCGTTAAGCGGTGTTCCAGCCGGTAGTGTTCCAATTCTTTTATTATATCCATATATCATAGTATATCATAATGCATCATTGTTGTCAAGCGCGATGAATCGCGCCGCTACTGAGCATAGTGCGAAGTCCAAACTGTTTGAGTATGGTACGAAACTCAATTCGTCTACAGAATTGGCTACAAGTTTGGACTGACCTGGATCGTCTTGACTTTTTTTAAACGATATGATATCGTATATTATATACGCTATTTATCATTATGCCGATGAATCGGCAACTACTGAGCATAGTGCGAAGTCCAAACTGACCACAAGTTTGGACATTTAAAGGAGAACGCGTTATGAAAATTACGATGCATCATGTTGCAAGCCATGCGGGCGTGGTAATTTCAACTGTCTCAAGAGTGCTCAACAATCACCCGAACGTGAGTTCAAAGACTAAGGAAAAGGTTTTGAAAAGCGTTGAGGCGCTGGGTTTTGTGCCGGATAAAACAGCCCAGAACCTGGTTCACAGGAGATACGCGCCACTGCACGGCAACAAAACGCGCAACATCGGCTGTATTGTAAGCAGCGGAATAGACAAATACTCCTCCCCTTTCATTGCCGGCATTATTGACGGCATCGACGAGGAAGCCATAGCGCACAACCACCGGCTGGCTTTTGTCTACAAGGTGAACGAGCTCAGCGGGAATTACGTGCTTTTTAACGAAATGATAAGCGACGACAAGATAGACGGGCTGATAATCATAGCCACCCGTCTTAACGGCATTTACAAGCAGGTGAGCGAGCGGATCAAGCCGTTGCTTTCGCTTAAAGCCACGCCTGATGTTGATATGGACTACATTCTTCCAGATGATTTCCAGGCAGGATATGACGCGGTCAAGTACCTGGCGTCATTGAATCACGATAGGATAGCTTTCATGGCGGACTTGTGGCCGGATACTGATGACCCCAGGGCACTGCTTTACAACAATTCAATTGAACAGAGATTTGCCGGGTACAAGCAGGCGCTGGCGGATTTAAGCTTGAAATACGACGAAACCATTGTCGCGATAAAAACGGTGGAAAACAAACTTAACCAGATAGAAAACGGTTATTCAATCATGAAAAAACTCATAGACAAATCCAACCCCCCGCCGTCTGCGGTTTTTTGCGCCTCGGATTTGATAACTGCCGGCGCGGTGAAGGCGCTGAAGGATAAGGAAATCGCCGTTCCTGATGATATTTCTGTGGTAACCTGCGGGGACAGCCCGGAATCCATTTCTTACGTAGAGCCGGCGCTGACCGCTTTCGGAATAAACAAAAAAGAGCTGGGGAAACTTTCCGTGAGCCGGTTAATTGAGAGGATTAATAACCCGGAAGTGCCTACAACTAAAACGATGGTGAAATACGCTTTAACGGAAAGGGCTTCGTGCAAGAAGGTAAATTTTTAGATTAGTTTATGGAGTTTTTCGAGCAGGGGGTTGAATTCCCCGGAGGGGTCTGCAAAGCAGAATTTTAGATCGGTAAACTTGCTCCTGAGTTTCTTCACTTCTTCCTTCACGTTCCTGCCTTCCACCACCGCATCGTGTATAAGCTGGGCAAGCGCCTTGAAATCCGCGGCCTCCATTCCGAAGCGCGTCATTTCCGAAACACCCATTCTTACTGAACCTGCGGCTGTAAAACCTTCTTCCTCGGATGTTGCCTGGTAATTCACTATGATATTGTTATCCTCAAGTTTCTTTGCGGCTTCAGGGCCCTTCGCATAGCCGATATTCAGTATAACCTGGTGGGTCTGGGTGAAGGATACTTCCGGGTCCCCGCCGACTTTCATTCCGGTATCATGCAGCGCCCTGGCAAATGCCTTGGCGTTGGATACGACTCTCTTCTGGTATGAATCCTTGAAGCAATTCATTTCGTAGGTTGCCATCAATAATCCCAGGAGCGTGCCCAGGTGGTGATTGCTTAAACTCCCGGGGAATGTGCGCTTTCTGATCGTTTCCCAAAGGTCATAGTCCGGATTTTTGTCATCGTATTTGCTGGCGATTATGCCTCTCTGCGTGCCGAAAAATGTTTTGTGGGTGGAACCGGTGACAATATCAGCGCCGTCCTTGAACGGTTCCTGGAAATGCGGACCGATAAGGCCTAAAACGTGCGCCATGTCGTACATTATCACGCATTTGATTGACTGCTCGTCAATGAATTTCCTGATCTGCGCCACGGGCTCCGGGTGCAGGACCATGCTCTTGCCGAAAATGATCAGTTCCGGCTTGTGTTCGGCCAAAAGTTTTTTGGTAGCTTCAACATCTATCATGTAAGGGTTATGTTTGAGCACCGGGAAATTTACAACGGCGGGTTTTTCCGTAACCGGGTCGCGCGAAACAAAATCCTGAAGGCCGCCCATCGGCTGGCCGCTGAGGTGCCCGCCCCTGATTATATGGTTGTTGAAGACCCTGTTGATCCTGCGCTGTTCATTCCTTCTGTCGGAGCGGTTTATGTAATCCATCACGGCGCTGTAAACTACCATGTTCGCCATCTGGCCGCTGATAACGCGCGCTTCCACTTCCCTGCAGCCAAAATAGGCGCACATCTCGGCCTCAAGGAGCTTCTCAACCTCGCCTATGAATTCGCATCCCTGGTAGTAAAAGACTTCTGCGTCATTGAACGCTTTTACTTTTTTATGCTCCGCGTAGCGGAAAGCCGGGTCCATTATTGAAAGCATTCTCGCCGCAGGCGAGATTGTCATTTCGGAAGGGATAAGGTTGACGCATTCATTCCGGCGCCAGGCGGTGTTTTCCACGGCTTTTTCGATAAGCGCCTGCGCTTTCTGCTTGTAATGCCGCGAAGCGTCAAATTTGTACTGCCTTTTATTCAGGTATTCCTGCGCGGTTACGGCGCGGGCGTACGGCGGCGTTTCGGTGCGCATGTGATAGGGCACGATCACAGCCTTGAGTTTCCTGTCGCGGATCTCTATTTCGACTTCATCCCAGTCGCGGAGAGAGCTGTCGACAAGCGCCATGCCTATGGGCCGGAGCACTTTTTCTTCGGTGCGCTGCGCGGAGATCCCGGAACCCTCGAATTTATAATAAGGAACGGTGGTGCCGCTTGTTATGTAGCCGGCGTGTTGGCCGTTTGAATCGAAGACCTTGTAACCGGCGCGGGCGACGCCCTTGTCAATAAGCGCGATGGGCCTGGTAATTTTCGGAAGATCTTTTGAACTCTTGCCTGCGCTTTGCGCGTGCTGGATTTGTTTAAGCGCTTCAAACTGTTTCAGCAGGGCTTTCCTGCCTGCGAACTCGCCCTTGCCAGGCGAGAAGCTCACCGCGAATTTGGCAAGCGGGCAGGAAAAAACCTGGATTTCCTTTCCTTCAATGTCTGTGCCGAATTCGTGGCCGTAAAGCGGGAGAGCGGCTTCAAGCCGGAGTGTGTCGCGGGCTCCAAGCCCTACAGGCGCGGCGCCTTTTTCAATAAGCAAGTCCCATATCTTCAACGCATCATTGTTTTTGATGAAAAATTCAAAACAGATCGGCTCACCGGTGTAGCCGGTGCGTGCGACAAGCGCTTCCGCGCCGGCTATTTTAACGATGCTCAGGCAGTTTCTCATCGGCTCGGGGAGCGCTCCGCTTTCAATGAGCGGGCTGATAATTTCTTTCGACTTTGGGCCCTGGAGAGATATCATCGCGATTTCCCGCGACTTATCAATCATCTCCACGCCCTTGAAATTTTTCAGCTGTTGTTTGAAGTAAGCCCAGTCCTTGTCCAGGTTGCCGGCGTTTACTACAAGGATATATTCGTCTTTGGTGAAACGGTAGAGGTAGGCGTCGTCTATGGCGCCGCCGGTTTCATTCGGAATGATGGTGTACTGCGCGTTGCCCGGTTCAAGGGCGGCGGCGTTGTTGGTAAGGACATGCTGGAGGAATGAAAGGCCGCCAGGTCCGCGGAATACAAACCTGCCCATGTGCGAAACGTCAAAAAGCCCGGCGCCCTTGCGGGTGAGCAGGTGCTCGTTGACTATGCCGCTTTCGTAATGAAGCGGCATGTTCCACCCGCCGAATTCCACCATGTTGGCTTTCAACGCGACATGCTTGCCGCAGAAAATTGTTTTTTTAAGTTCGCTCATAAATATAAGCAGGCGGGGAAATAAGTATTGTGTCCCCGGAATAGTGTTACATCTTCGGCGTTATTACCGGCATCGCTTTCAGTGATGCTTTTATTTTTTCTTCCGGGTAAGCGTAATCAACAAGCTTGCCGCTGTTATAATTTTCGTAGGCGGCAAGGTCGAAATGGCCGTGGCCGCTGAAACCGATAACAATGCATTTTGCTTCCTTTGTTTCTCTGCATTTTATGGCTTCGTCTATGGCGGCTCTTATGGCGTGCGATGTTTCCGGCGCCGGCAGATAGCCTTCCGTGCGGGCAAACAATACTGCCGCTTCAAAACACGGGTTCTGGGTGTAAGCCCTGGATTCCACAATCCCTTTTTTGACAAGCATAGAAACAAGCGGTGACGCCCCGTGGTACCTCAGTCCGCCCGCGTGAATTCCCGGCGGCACAAAATCATGCCCAAGCGTATACATCAGGGCAATCGGGGCCATCTTTCCGGTATCGCCGTAATCATAGCGGTAATCGCCCTTGGTAAGCGATGGGCAGCAGGTGGGTTCAACGGCTATCAGCCGTATTTTTGAACCTTTCAATTTTTCAGGGACAAACGGGAATGTGAACCCGGCGAAATTGCTGCCGCCGCCCACGCAGCCCACGATAATATCCGGTTTCTCGCCGGCTATCTGCAGCTGTTTCTGCATTTCCAGCCCCATTATTGTCTGGTGCATGCATACATGGTTAAGCACGCTGCCCAATGAATATTTCGTGTCTTCGCGCGATGCAGCGTCTTCCACCGCCTCGGAAATGGCTATGCCCAGCGAGCCGTTACAGTTAGGGTCTTTCGCAAGAATGGCTTTGCCGGTTTTTGTTTTATTTGTCGGGGACGCAAACACGTTGGCACCCCAGGTTTCCATTAATATTCTCCTATAGGGTTTCTGCTCATAGGAGACCTTTACCATGTAAACCGTGCATTCCATGTCGAATAATTTACAGGCAAAGGAAAGCGCGCTGCCCCACTGGCCGGCGCCGGTTTCGGTGGCTATTCTTTTCACGCCTTCTTTCTTGTTGTAATATGCCTGCGCGACGGCGGTGTTTGGCTTGTGGCTGCCCGCGGGCGATACACCCTCGTTCTTGAAATATATCCTTGCGGGTGTTTTAAGCTCTTTTTCCAGGTTGAACGCCCTGTGTAACGGCGACGGGCGCCAGATTTTAAGTATCTTAAGGATGTCGTCCGGGATCTCTATCCATCTTTCCTGGCTGACTTCCTGCTTTATGAGTTCCATTGGGAAAAGCGGCGCGAGGTCGGCCGGGCCGATGATCGAGCCGTCCGGTTTCAAATACGGGCTCATGGGTTCCGGCAGATCCGGGATGATGTTGTACCATTTCTGCGGCATGTCTTTTTCTGAAAGGAAAATCTTGTTGTCGGCCATAATACCTCCTCCTTGTGTTATTGCTGCTTTTTTTGATTATATTATTTTTTGCCCAGCGAGTCCAGTTTCTTTTTAATCTCGTATAAATTGGCATCCATGAAATCTATCATCTTCTGGTCCGATTTTTCCTTCTCTTCGAGTTCTCCGATCGCCTTGTCATACTTGTCCAGGGCTTCCTTCACATATTCTTTAAGCCCGCTTATAACTATGTCCTGCTTTTTCATGGTTTTCTGCAAAGCGTCTTCATCTTGACCGCCCTTGAATTCATCCCGGAGTTCCTTCTTGAATTCGTCCAGCTTGTCCTTCTGTTCCTTGAGCACGTGCTTTGCCACCAGTTCGTAGTCGGTTCCATCCGCCTTTTTAAGGGCGGCTTCCATTTTCCTGATTTTGTCGTCAGTCTGCTTTTTCATGTCGTTGATGCTGCTTTCTATTGAATCGGCCATTTTATTGTAGATCTGCTCTATAGCGCTTATACGGCCCACGACTTCCTCGTTAGCGCCGTTGAACGCCTCCTCCTGCTGCTGCATCGCCTTGTTTATTTCCTTCTTTAAAACTTCATTCACCAGCGTCATGGCCTCAACCGACCCGGCCGGATCCTTGACCGACCCGGAAAATTTGCCTCCGGGCGCGTTCTTTATTTCTTCCCTTATATCCTTCATGGTTTTTTCAAACGCCGCGTTTTTGCCGGTGAGGCCTTCGATCCTGTCGTACAGGTCGCTGATATTCCTCTTGGTTTCCATCAACTGGTCATAAGCCACCTTGTCTTCCTTGGCGGGCATGTTTTTCAGCTTGGTTTCAAGAGCCATGATACGGTCAATGAATTCCGGGTCTATCCCGCCCGTAGGTTGCGCGCCGCCCGGCTCCGCCGCGGCTTTCCGGGCTTTTTTCAGGTTATCTACAAGGATAAAGACAAACACGCCCATCCCGATGACCAGGAGATTCGTGATTACAAGCTGAATTGCAATTCCCATTATACCTCCAGAAAATAATTTATTCCAGTGTTAAATTGTCTATGTAAATAGACCCTTCTTTCAAGTTGGCGGTCTTGTTTTCCACCATTATTGCTATGCCGCCGTCAAAATATTTCAGGTTGACTTTTTTGTTCAGCCCCGCGAATGGAACAACCACCTTGCGCCACTGCCTGGAAGCAAACAGCATCATTTTAGCTACCTTTTCGCCGTCGTCTACCGATACCATGAATGTCTCGCCGCCGTCGCTTCCCTTCACGTCAAACGCGATACGCTTGTACCGGCTTATATCAACATTCTCCATTTTGCTGAAGTAGCTCACGTAGGCCTTGGGAGTGCCCGCCACGTTGAAAATCATCTTGAGCGACGATTCCCTGCCGGCATCTTCAGACAGGTTGCTCTTATAAACAAAATATTTTATGGTGCCGCCGTATTTGCTCACGGAACCGGTTTCAAAATCCAGGCCGTTGTTCGCCGCCCCGCTGTTAAAATCGTCAAGCATGTAAGTGGCGGAATTTATCTTGAAGGCGGGTTTCTTCGGCGCTGCCTTCGCCAAGGGCGGCTGCGGTTTCACGGGCTGCGGTTTTTCGGGCGTTTTTACCGGCTCTTTTGCCGGTTCCGGCGACGGTTTTTCCGCGGCAGCCGGAGGGGCGGCTTTCTCCGCCATTGCCGGCGCCGGAGGCGGCGCGGGCTGTTCCGCAGGTTTTGCGGCAGGCGCCGCTTCCCGTACCTGTGTTGCTGTTGGGGGCGCGCTTGTTTTTTTATGCCCCATCATGAAAATCACGCCGCTAACCGTGAAATATGCCGATATGCACATCACGAATATGTTCAGCGCGAAAATAATGTTTAATATGTTTTCCTGTTTCTTCATAATGGCCTAATATATCCAGGATATATTAGATATCCAGGATGATTTTTGCACTGTAGCCGCCGCCTGCACCTTGGCGGCGGCCTGCACCTTGGCGGCGGCCTGCATGCTGAATTTTCAAGTTATGGGAAGTGGCCGCCTTGATCTCCCGCAGGGGCTTAGCCGCGCCGGGCTTATCGTACCTGTGGCCGGAAACATCCGCCCTCAGGTATTTATTTCCCAGTTCCGTTATATTGAAACCTGAAAAAATGATTTTCTTTGTCGAGTGTTGGTAAAGAAGTTCGTTGAGGAAGTTCACCAGAAGGGGCTCGCTTTCGCCGGAGGGGGCTTCGGTAATTACCTGCACCTGCGTGTCCGGCCTGATTTTTGACAGGCCCCCGCCTGCAAGGCATGAAAACATACCGTAAGCCGCGTTTTCAAAAAGTTCTTTCATTGAACTCCCGTACGCAGAAAGGCCTATGTCCGCGGTGTGTTCAAAAAAACTAAACTTTTTCGACTGCACCGGCGCCATTTTCGCCTTCCTCGCCTTCCTCTTTGACAATGTGGGCAATACTGGCAAGCTTGTCATCCTGTTCCAGGCGCACAAGGCGCACCCCCTGGATATTCCTACCCTTCACAAGTATGCCGTCAACGGGAAGCCGGATCGTGATCCCCTTGGAGGTGATAAGCATTATATCGTCGCCGTCATTCGCTTTCTTTATGCCGACTACGGCGCCGTTGCGGTCGTTCGCCTTGATATTCTTGACGCCTTTGCCGCCCCTGGACTGCAGGCGGTATTTCGAGATATCCGTGCGCTTTCCGAAACCATTTTCAGTTGCGGTCAGCAGAATGTCATCCTTGTTTATATCTTCCATTCCCACAACCTGGTCGTCTTTCCCTAGTTTTATCCCGCGGACGCCCTGGGTGGCCCTTGCCGTGGGCCTGATGTCGACTTCCTTGAACCTTATGGCCAGGCCGTTCTTTGTGGCAATCACGGCCTCGCTCTTGGCTTCAATGTGCTTGACATCAATTAACATGTCGCCCTGGTTGAGTTTTATGCCGATGATGCCGGTCTTGCGGATCTCGGAATAATCCTGGAGCTCCGTTTTCTTGACGAGGCCATCTTTCGTGCACATGAGCAGGAAGGAGGGTTTTTCTTCCTCAAAGGATTTTATTGTGATAGCCGCGGTAACTTTTTCCGCCGAACCTATGGGTATCAGGTTCACTATCGCCTTACCCTTGGCGACCTTGGTGCCTTCGGGGATCTCGAACACGCGCACGGTAAAGACTCTTCCCTTGTCGGTGAAGAAAAGCATGAACGCGTGGGTGTTGGTGACGAAAATATCCTCAACAAAGTCCTCCTCGCGCGTGGTTACCCCCGTGACGCCGCGGCCGCCCCTGCGCTGGGACTTGTATGCGGTTACCGGCATTCTCTTGATGTAGCCCGCGTGCGAAAGTGTTACCACTACGTCTTCTTCCTGCACCAGGTCCTCTATTTCCATCTCCACGACTTTCGACTGGATCTTGGTGCGCCTTTCGTCGCCGTAGGTTTCCTTTATTTCCTTCAATTCCTGGGCAATGATGTTCATGACTTTCTTTGGGTCGCCCAGGATGGATTTGAGCCTTTCGATCGTTTTTATGAGTTCCAGGTATTCTTCTTCGAGTTTTTTGCGTTCCAGGCCGGTGAGCTGGTGGAGCCGCATGTCCAGTATCGCCTGTGCCTGCACCTTGGACAATTTGAACTTTTCCATGAGGGCGATACGCGCGGTTTCGGTATCCTTCGACTCGCGGATGGTCTTTATTATCCGGTCCAGGTTATCGATGGCTATGCGCAGGCCTTCAAGAATATGCGCCCTTTCTTCCGCCTTGGTGAGTTCGAACCTGGTTCTCCTGACTATTATCTCGCGCCTGTGCTCCACGTAATTCCGCAGCATTTCCTTCATCGGCAGGACTTTCGGCTGGCCGCCGACAAGCGCAAGCATGATCACACCGAAGGAAGTTTCCAGCTGGGTTTTCTTGAAAAGCTGGTTCAGTACAATGCTGGCGTTGCCGTCTCTCTTGACTTCTATGACGGCGCGCACGCCGTCGCGGTCGCTTTCATCGCGGATGTCGGAAATGTCCTCTATTTTTTTGTCCTTGACCAGGGTGGCTATATTATCCAGCAACACCGCTTTGTTTACCTGGTAGGGCAGCTCGTTTATTATTATCGCCTGGCGGCCGCCTTTTATTTCCTCTATCTCGGCCTTGGCGCGGATTATGAAGGAACCGCGGCCTGTTTCAAAATAATCCTTTATGCCTTCCTTGCCGCAGATAATGCCGGCCGTAGGGAAATCCGGGCCTTTTATTATCTTGAGCAGTTCGGCGACTTCTATTTCCGGGTTGGCGATGTAAGCCGTGATGCCGTCAACCACTTCCGTCAGGTTGTGCGGCGGTATATTGGTGGCCATGCCTACCGCGATACCGCTTGAACCGTTCACAAGCAGGTTCGGGAGCTTGGCCGGCAGCAGCATGGGTTCCGTCAGGGAGCCGTCGTAATTGGGGCCGAAGTCAACGGTGTTCTTGTCGAGGTCGTTAAGCATCTCGTCCGATATTTTCTTTATGCGGACCTCGGTGTACCTCATGGCCGCCGGCGGGTCGCCGTCAACGGAACCGAAGTTGCCCTGGCCGTCAACCAGCGGGTAGCGCAGGGAAAATTCCTGCGCCATGCGCACCATGGAATCGTAAACTGCCACGTCGCCGTGCGGGTGGTATTTTCCCAGGACTTCACCGACTATCCTGGCGCTCTTCTTGTAGGCCTGGTTGTGCTTGAGGCCCATTTCCTTCATCGCGTAGAGTATTCTCCTGTGCACCGGCTTGAAGCCGTCGCGCACGTCCGGCAGGGCCCTGCCCACGATGACCGACATGGAGTAGTCCAGGTAAGACGTCTTCATTTCGTCTTCGATGTTACGCGGGAAAATGCGCTCAAGGAGGCCCGGCTGTTCCTGTTTCGGTTTTTCTTTTGAGTTGTCTTTTTCTTTTACCATCTAATAACTCCCTCTTTTTAAATTATGTAGTTTTTCAGCGATCGCGAGATCCGTCTTCGCGGTTATTTTAATGTTCGGCGACGTTGTTTCAACAAGTTTTACCTTGCGGCCCAGCACCTCAACCATCCGGGCGTCATCGGTTGAGCATGGTGCGAAATCCCTAAACTTCCTTCCCGCCTTAGCTGCGTTTAGGGACAGCGCTTTGTTCCATTTCGTAAAAGCTTCCAGTATCACTTCGCGCCTGAAAACCTGGGGCGTCTGCGCCAGAAACACGTGTTCCCTGTCTTCCGTCCGCAGGATATTGTGTTCGCCATCGGATATTTTCACCGTGTCAGACGCCCGCGCTGCGCATATTGCAGCTCCGTGCTTTTTCGCAGCGGCGAAGCAGGCAAGAATATCGCGCCTGCTCACAAGCGGCCGGGCGCCGTCATGGATCGCCACCAGGCCGGCCTGGCGGCCGGCTTTCGTCGATATGTTCCTGAGGCCTGCTTCCACCGACTGCCAGCGTTCTTTTCCGCCGGCTGTTATTTTTAAAGAACGGTACTTGCTTCCCCATTTCTTCCGGAACGCTTCCGCGTCTTCCGCCGGGAGAACCAGTATCACTTCATCCGATACTGCAGCGAACTTCTCAACCGGCCAGAGGACTACCGGCTTGCCTTTAAGCTTATAGTACTGTTTCTTGCCGCCGAAGCGTTTTCCCCTGCCTCCGGCGACTATTATGGTTGATATAAACATCAGCGCGGCCTGGTGAATATCATCCTGCCCGCGGATGTCTGCAGGGCGGATGTAACCACGACATCAATTTTTTTGCCTATATGCCTTCTTCCGTCTTCAATCACTATCATGGTGCC
The DNA here is from genome assembly GCA_001800495.1 of Elusimicrobia bacterium RIFOXYB2_FULL_48_7. Taxonomy (GTDB): domain Bacteria; phylum Elusimicrobiota; class Endomicrobiia; order CG1-02-37-114; family XYA2-FULL-39-19; genus OXYB2-FULL-48-7. The sequence goes on along the minus strand of MGVM01000004.1, from coordinate 5,854 downwards.
GTCGTCAAGATAACCGACACCCTGGTCGTGTTCCTTGCCTTCCTTCACCACGAAAACGTTCATTGTTTCTCCGGGAAGGTAGATCGGTTTGAGCGAATTAGCCAGGTCGTTCACGTTAAGGACTATCACTCCCTGAAGAGAGGCTATCTTATTAAGGTTGAAATCGGTCGTCAATACCGTGCCGTCTATTTCCTTGGCAAGCATCACGAGCTTGGTGTCGACTTCCTTCACGCCGGCGTAATCCTTGTCGTAAACCTTCACCGAGGTGTTGGGCTCGTCCTGCAGCTTGCGCATGATCTCCAGCCCTCTCCTGGCGCGGACGCGCTTGTTTGAATCAGATGAGTCTGCCAGTTTGTGCAGTTCCGCCAGGACAAAACTCGGGATGATCATGGGGCCGTCCAGGAACTTTGTTTCGCTGATATCCGCAATCCTGCCGTCAATGATCACGCTCGTGTCCAGGATCTTGACCTTTTCGCCGCTTTTCTTGGCGCCGGTCTTCAGGATATTTTTGTCCAGCAGATCCACTTCCTCTTTTTTCCTTATTGCCACCAGGAAACCCAGCACAACAAATGATGACTTTATAAGCAATGAATGTTTGCTCATCAGTTCTATTAACCTGTCGTTGCCCAGCGAGATAAGGCCGTATTCAACCAGGTAACCTACCACGAAACCAAGGACTACGCCAATGCCTGCGGCGACCAGCGTGTCCAGCGGCACTTTACCCACAAGAAGCTCGATGCCTATGAGAGCCGCGAAGATAACAAAACCCAGCAGAGCGCCCTTAAGGTCGCGTGATACCTGGAAATACCCGATCACGGGCCCTATAAGGACAACGCATGCCCTAATTATCCATAAAATCATTATTTAACACCCCCTCTTTTAAAAATTTTATATATCGAGATTCTTTACATCCAGCGCGTGGGTTTCAATGAATTGCCTGCGCGGCTCAACCTTGTCCCCCATGAGCGTGGTGAATATCGTCTCGGTTTCAGCAATGTCTTCCAGCTTTACCTGCAGTAATTTTCTTTTCAAGGGGTCCATGGTGGTTTCCCATAGTTGTTCCGGGTTCATTTCACCCAACCCTTTATATCTCTGTATGCTGAGGCCCTTCATCCCGATTTCCTTGATTTTTTCTATGACCGACTGAAAATTCGAGACCTCGTAGGAATCTTTCTCGGATGTCTTGACTATGTAAACCGGTTTTTCGGCCGGCGTGTTGTAATTGTCCAGTTCAAAACCCGAATCCTCGAGTTTTTTCACCAGCACGTCAACCCTGCCCAGCTCCCAGAGGTTCCTGAACTTCCTGTCCAGGTCCGCCTCGGTCAGGGCCTTGTTCTTTTCCAGGTACGCCGCCTTGAATGCTTTCCATTCCTTGTCGCTGTAAATCAGCACAACCCCTTCCTCGGATTCAACGCGGAACATGGGGATCTTGCCTTTTTTCCTGAAGGCGAGGTAATCAACCCAGAGAATTTTTTTCTTCTTGAGTTTTTTCAGCAGCAGGTCGAGCTCGTTGAGTTCCTTGAAGGCCGACGAAAGCTCCTTTTCCTTCCAGGTTTTCTTGCTGGAAATATGCATCAGGACCGCCTGGTCTACAACCTGCTCAAGCAGGATCTTTTCCAGCTGTTCCTCGGTATCTATGTACATTTCCTTTTTGTCTTTCTTGATCTTGTAAAGCGGCGGCTGGGCTATATAAATATAGCCCTGGTCTATCAATGCCTGCATCTGCCGGTAGAAAAATGTCAGCAGCAGCGTGCGTATGTGCGCGCCGTCAACATCAGCATCGGTCATTATGACTATTTTATGGTAGCGCACCTTGTTGATGTCGAATTCGTCCTTGCCTATCCCAGCGCCTATGGCGGTAATGAGCGTCCTGATCTCGTCGTTGGACAATACTTTTACAAGCGGCGACTTCTCAACGTTGATAATTTTCCCTTTCAGCGGCAGGATGGCCTGGAATACCCTGTTGCGGCCCTGTTTTGCCGAACCGCCGGCGGAATCACCCTCTACCACGAAGAGCTCGGATTTCTCGGGGTCCCTCTCGGAACAGTCGGCCAGCTTTCCCGGTAATGACGCGCTGTCCAGCGCGCCTTTCCTGCGGGTGAGCTCACGGGCTTTGCGCGCCGCTTCGCGCGCCTGTGCGGCATTTATGACTTTTTCAATTATCTTATTGGCAACCGCCGGGGTTTCCTCGAAAAATGAGCCCAGGGCGTCGCCGACAAGCGATTTCATTATGCCTTCCACGTCGGAGTTGCCCAGCTTTGTTTTTGTCTGGCCCTCGAACTGCGGGTTGGGTATTTTTATGGATATCACGCAGGTCAGCCCTTCGCGCACGTCGTCACCGGTTATTGAATAAGCGTCGTTTTTTATCATCTGGTGATTTTTCGCGTAGTCATTGATGACCCTGGTAAGCGCCGACCTGAAACCCGAGAGGTGCGTGCCGCCCTCGATCGTGTTGATGTTATTTGCGAAAGCATAAACCTGCTCGCTGTAACCGTCATTGTACTGGATGGCTACATCAGCTTTTATGTCGTCCTTGGTTTTTGAGAAATAAATCGGCTTGGGGTGCATCACGTCTTTGTTCGAGTTCAAAAATTCCACGAAACTGGCTATGCCGCCCTCGTAATTGAAAGTGTGCTCCTTGTCTTCGCGCTCATCAGTGACGGAAATCTTGGTGCCGGGGTTGAGGTAAGCCAGCTCGCGCAGGCGGTTGGAAAGAGTGTCAAAATTGAAATTGACGTCCTTGAATATTTCCGAATCCGGCATGAAAGTGATTTTCGTGCCGGTTTCATCCGCTCCGGCCTTGGATTTCATGGGCGCGTCGGCCTTGCCGCGGGTGTATTTCTGCGTGTGTATTTTCCCGTCGCGCTGCACTTCCACTTCCAGGTATTCCGAGAGGGCGTTTACAACCGACACGCCGACGCCGTGAAGCCCGCCGCTGACCGTGTAGGCCTTCCTGTCAAACTTTCCGCCGGCGTGAAGCACCGTCAGTACGACCTCAAGCGCGGATTTCCCCTTTAACTTAGGGTCTTTCACGTCCTTCATCGGGTCCACGGGGATGCCGCGGCCGTCATCAATGACCGTGACGGAGTTGTCCTGGTGTATTATGATGTCAATATTCTTGCAGAAACCCGCCAGGACTTCGTCGATTGAATTGTCCACCACTTCGTAGACCAGGTGGTGCAAACCCGGCAGGCCCGTGGAGCCGATGTACATGGCAGGCCTGCGCCTTACGGCTTCAAGCCCCTCCAGGACCTGGATTTTACTCGCGTCATAGGATTCTTTTTCTTGCGTTGGTTTTGATTCAGCCATTGTTACCTCTTTCATGCCCCATGTTATGCGCTTAGAAGCATATGGGGCCGTTTTCCTCTCGTTTTTTAAATTATTTTTATGTCTTCAACCACTATTCTGCCGAAGTGGCCGTTTATTTTTTTCAAAAACTCTTTTTTCCTGATGCGGACTTCCTGCTTGTACGCCGCGTGGTCTGCTTCCACCATAATAGTGGTTCCTTTAACACCCATCATCCTGATCTTTTTTGATAACTTCCCCAGTTCTTTGTTCCAGATATCGTAAATGGAGTAATTTTCTTCCCTGATGCCGTAACTTTCAAGAAGTTTTTTGACTACTTCGCTTGCCGGGGTGAACATGGCACGCCTCGCCTATATCCTCATCGGCATCACGACGCAGATGTAATCGTCATCCTTGGCGCTTTTCAGCACGCAGGCGTCGATGGAGCCGTTCATCTGGAATTCCACGCTTTCTTCATTAATATTTCTAAGGATATCTATCACGTATCCCGGGTTGAACGCTATATCCAAACTCGGGCCCGTGTAGGGGATATCCATGTCCACTTCGCCGCTTCCCAATCCCTGGACCTGCGCCGAAATCCTCAGCGCGTTCTTTCCGTAGGTGAACTTTACCGCGCCGCCTTTTTCCTGGGTCAACAGGGCTATCTGCTTTGTAGCGCTCAACAGCGATTTAGAGTCTATGGCTATCTTATGCAGGTATTTTTTAGGTATCACCTGCTCGTAATTCGGGAATTCCCCGTCAACCAGGCGGGAAACAAGCGTGATGTCCTTTATTTTGAACGACGCCTGGTTTTCCGTGAAACTGATTTTTACTTCCTCGTTGTCTTCTATCGAAAACAGGCGCGAAATCTCGTTTATGGCCTTGTTGGGTATTATCGCTTTCATGGAGGACTTGTTTGAAATACCCTTCCTGCAAATGTAAGCGAGGCGGCGGCCATCAGTGGCCACGGCACGAATGGTATTCTGCTCAATTATGAAGTACAACCCGGTCAAAACATAACGGGTTTCATCGGTTGAAATGGCAAAGGATGTTTTTTTGATTATTTCCTTGAGCAGTTTTGTTTCAATGGTCATCGCTTTTTCTTCCGAGAATTCAGGAAGTGCCGGGAAATCCTCTTTGGGGGTGCCGGAAAGGACGAAATGAGATTTTCCGGCCTTTATATCCACCTGGTTCTTATCATCGGTCTTTATTTCTATTTCCTGCTCCGGCAATTCCTTTACAATACTGCCGAAACGCTTTGCCGGTATTGTTATTCCCCCGGCCTGCTTTATTTTACCGCTAATATAACAACTGACTGCTATTTCAAGATCCGTCGAAATGAGTTTTATTTCCCCCGTATCCCCTGCCCCTGTTGAGTTTTTGTCTAAAGTAGCTTCAACAAGAAAATTAGATAAAACCGGCAAAGTTGTTTTTGAAGAAACCGCTGTTTCAACAATTTGGATGCCCCTTAAGAGATTTTCCTTGCTTACTTTAATATACATGTATATTAGTCCTCCTAGTAATAGTGGTGTGGATTGTGTGCAAAAGTCGTTTTAATGCGCGTAAACCGTTGACAGGCGCGGTTTATGCGGCCCAAGTTAAAGTCTAATAGCAGGTTGATAACACTGTGGATTTATCAGCCGTAAACCCAATTCACCGGGCCCGTCAACATGCAAAAGAACTAATCAACACGTTATGAACAAGTTATACCCGCCCCGCAGACGGCCGGTTAATCTTCCTCTTTTTTTATGTCTTCTACAAGCTTATTTATATTCGCCGCGAAAAACGGATCGGTATTTATCATTGTTTTTATCTTATTCCAGGCGTGAAGCACGGTCGTGTGGTCCTTGCCGCCGAAGGCCTCGCCTATTTCAATAGTGGAGCGCTCGGTAAGCGAGCGCGCCAGGTACATGGCTGTCTGCCGGGGGAAAGCGACCTCGTCCGTGCGCTTTTTTGAACGCATGTCTTTTATATCCTGGTGATAATGCCTTGCCACGACTTTCTGAATTTTTTCTATGGTTATGGGTTTCTGTATTTCCTCGCGCCGGATAATGTCGCTGAGGATCTCTTTTGCCGTGTCCACCGTAAGCGGTGTGCCTGTGAGCGATGAAAATGCCACTATCCTTATGAGTGAGCCCTCTAATTTTCTGATATTTGATTTTATCTGGCTGGCAAGGAACAGAATAACGTCGTCCGGCACGTAGATTTTTTCGCCTTCGGCTTTTTTGCGCAGGATCGCGATGCGCGTTTCCAGGTCCGGCGGTTTTACATCGGCTATAACGCCCCATTCAAACCTGCTGATAAGACGTTCTTCCAGGTTTTGAAGTTCTTTAGGCGGCCTGTCGCTGGTTATGAGTATCTGTTTCCTGAAATCGTAAAGCGCGTTGAAAGTATTGAAAAATTCCTCCTGCGAGCGCTGTTTTTCTGTCAGGAACTGGATATCGTCGATAAGCAGGCAGTCCAGGTTGCGGAACTTGTTGCGGAAGCTGGCCGGTTTCTGGTATGTCAGCGATTCTATGAACTCGTTTATGAATTTTTCAGCTGTCACGTACAAAACCTTCGCCTTGGG
>MGVM01000003.1:7368-8566 GCA_001800495.1 Elusimicrobia bacterium RIFOXYB2_FULL_48_7 | reverse complement strand
GACCACGGGCAGGAAGAGACGGTCCCCTATGTCAAGCAGCATGGCAGGGATATTCACGCGGCAATAGCCGAAGTTTTTAAGGAGTTTGACGCCGCCGCGGAAGTTGTGCAGGCCTTTGATAAAAACGGAGAACAATTGCACCGCGCCCGGCTCCTGGGGTTCTCCTTTATTGAAAAATTATTCCAAGCCTCCGCAGGGAGCGCAGGGTCCGAAAAGGGTAAGCTGATTGTCACGGCATTTGGCCCGACCGGAAATATTTACCTGCCAAAACAACTCACTAAAGAGCAGAAGCATAAATTCGCCAAAGGATTAGTTGAGAAAGCTAAAATACCCGTAGTACTTCTGCCTGAAGCAGAGAACCAGGTTCGTGCCTGGACAGAAGAGGGAGAGTTCCTGCTTCCCCGTGACGCAAGTAAAATACTGGGAGCGGAACACCTTTATTTAAAGGAAGTAACCGAAGATTTGATCAGTTTATGCCACCATGCCAACGCGGGGGATTTTACTTTTATGGGGCACAGGCCGGGCCATAAACCCATGTCTTTTCCCATTGAGCACGGTTCCCATGCCGGGCCGGGAATGGAAGAAACGGACGCCTTCGCTCTATTGCCCGTAGATGCCCTTAAAATACCTTCCGGGCGGGAATATTTAACGCCGATGGATCTGCGGCTTGAAGCCCTGCGGTTTTTAAAGCGTTCCGCCCCGCAGCCATCAATACAATTTCCCGCAAAGGCTGCAATTGCCCCTGTCCGGGATACAATCCGCATTTTGACTTATAACGTGCATTCCTGCATAGGCATGGACGGCAAGGTTTCACCGGAAAGGATCGCGCGCGTGATCAGCAGGCACGAGCCTGATATCGTGGCCCTGCAGGAATTGGATGTATTAAGGCCGCGCACCGGGGGGGTTGACCAGCCGCACGTGATTGCCGCGCAGTTAAAAATGGGTTACCACTTCCATCCCTCATTCCAGGTAAATGAAGAGCATTACGGCAACGCGGTGCTAAGCCGTTACCCGATGGAGCTGGTCCGCGCCGGCAGATTGTACGGCGGTTCCCAAAACCCGAACGCGGAACAGCGCGGGGCTATATGGACAGCCATAGACATAGGCGGCACAAAAATCAGTTTATTTAATACGCACCTGGGCATTTTCCCGTGGGAAAGAATCCGCCAGGTCAAGGTTTTGCTGGGCACTGAATGGG
>MGVM01000003.1:3565-7350 GCA_001800495.1 Elusimicrobia bacterium RIFOXYB2_FULL_48_7 | reverse complement strand
GCGCAGGCAACCTGGTTCGGCCATTATCCTATCGGCCGGCTTGACCATGTTTTTGTAAGCCCCGGGATCGAGGTGGCCGGCGTAAAGGTGTCCCGGACAGGCCTGGATAAGATCTCTTCAGACCACCTGCCGTTAATAGTGGATATAAAATTTACGTTAAAAAAGGAAATGTAATGTTTATTTTGGAAAAAAGAAAGAATAAATTGGAATTGCACGGCACGCCTATTACTTCCAGGGTGGTTATCGGCGAGGCTTATCTTTTCAAGCAGATAGATATCAACGGGCTGTTAAAAAATAGATATTCCTTGACAGACCGCGAAATTTCCTATGAGCTTGAAAAATTAGGCCATGCCCTCCGGAAAAGCAAAATGCAGCTGGAAGCCGCGCGCCTGCAGGCTGATAATAAAACAGGCAAAGCTGCCGGCGGTATCTTTGAAGCCTACATTTGCATTATCGGGGACGAGGTTTTCCTGCAAAAGATAAAAAACAATATAACTGAACAAAGGGCTGCGGCCGATTACATTATTGCAAAAGAAATAGAACTCCTGGCTAACGCTTCCCTGGCTTCAGAAACGAATGAAATTACCAAAAACACGCTGCTTACCACGCTGGACATTTATTACCGTTTACTGAGAGATTTGCTGAATGTGGAACAGGTTAATCATGATTTTTTAAGGAATACAGACAACCCCGTTATTCTTGTGGCAGAAAGGCTTGTGCCTTCGGACATAGTATCGATCAAGAAGGAAAAGGTCCTGGGCATAATAATCGAAGAAGGGAACCCGACCTCCCACGTAGCCATACTGCTGAAAGCCTTGAAAATACCCGCAATAATAAATGTTTCCGGGGCCGGTGTTTTAATTAAAACCGGCGATGTGGTGGCCCTTAGCGGAATTACCGGCAACATAATTGTCAATCCAGAAAAAGAAGAACTGGAAGATATTAAATACAAAAAATCTGTTTATGACCAGAAAAACCTGAAAACTGCCGAGAACAAAAATTTGCCCTGCCTGACAAAAGACAATATAAAAATAATTTTAGAAGCGAACGTAAGCACATTAGAAGACGCTGAAGACGCGTTTTTAAACGGAGCGGAAGGGGTCGGGCTGGTGCGTTCCGAGATATTTTACATGACCCTGGAGAAAATACCTTCCGTGGAAGAAGAGGCGGATTTCTATAAAAAACTGATTATCTGCGGTAAAAACAAACCCATAACCATAAGGCTGCTTGACATCGGGGCGGATAAAAACCTGCCTTACCTGGCTTCGATCCATGAAGACAACCCTGAATTGGGAACCAGGGGGATAAGATTCCTGCTGAAAAACACGGACTTGCTGAAAAAACAGGTCATGAGCATACTTAATGCCAGTAAGACCGGCCCGCAGCCTTTAGTTAAAATCCTCATCCCATTTGTAACAACAATAAATGATGTTGATGAAGCTGTCAAAATAATAGAGGAAATAGCAAAAGAAATGGGAGTAAACAGGGATACTTATCAAATCGGCATTATGGTCGAAATTCCCGCGGCGGCGCTGGCGATTAACCAGTTCATTCACAAAGTTGATTTTGTGAGCATAGGCACCAACGACCTGGCACAGTATGTTTTTGCCGCGGACAGGGAAAACAATGAATTGAATAATTACCAGCAAATTTATCATCCCGTTGTTTTAGGGCTGATAAAAAGTGTTGCAGACTGCGCGCGCCTCAACAAAAAAGCTGTGACGGTGTGCGGGGAAATAGCCTCGGACCCCGTAGGGGCCTCATTGCTGGTCGGCCTGGGCATACAATCGCTTTCCATGAACCCTTCCGCTATCCCTGAAATCCGGGAAGCGCTGTCAGGCAAATACTATAAGGACCTGAAAATATTTGCCGATAAGGCATTAACCTGCCAGGACAGCTCCGGAATACTCACTCTTTGGAATACTTTTAGCAGCAACTAACGTCATGTCAAAAATGCATCAGGGGGCCCTTCTGTAAGGCCAGTCTCTTATAGAGGGTTTTTTCTTTTCCCCCTGGCCCAGTATCGACTTATATGTTATATTGTGTTATAATATGTTAGAGGTGATATATGAAGCTAATACAGGAATTAGAAGACTACCGGCTGGAACATAGAATCTCCCAGGAAGAGCTTGCAAAAAAGCTAGGCGTACACTATTTAACGGTACACCGCTGGCTTATGGGCATTAAAAAGCCTAATGTGATACATGAATACCATATAAAAAAATTCCTTGACACAAACAGGGAAGAAGTTATTGACCAGGAGTTTATAAAACGCCAAACCAAGAACGGCCAGTTTTTTCACGCTTCAAGCTCTTGGGAAGAGCATGATAAGGTAAATATCGAATACAATAAATCTATTCCACCGGCGCAAAGAATCACCGGCACAAATTATTTACGTGATATGTTTTATAAAATAAAGAACATAAAAAAAGAACCATTTGACAAAACTGTTTATGGCACCATAAGAAAAGAAGATTTGTATAAACGGGAAATGGAAGATACTCAGTACTACAAGAAACTGATGCCAAAAATAGCGTAACTAAACTGTTATTAGTTTGAGGATAAAAATATATGGCAAAAGATTTCGTTGATTTGATTGAATCTTTAAACAAGCATAAGGTAGAATATTGCATTATAGGCGCTTATGCCGTCAACTATTACACAGAGTCGAGAAATACTAAAGATATTGATTTCCTTGTAAGGCCGACAATAGACAATCTTAAAAAAACTTATCAAGCACTAAAAGACTTTGGATTTACAATTCAGGATCCAACCCCTGAAGAACTGTTAAAAACAAAGGAAATATTATGGTTAGGCCGGATACCAAATAGGATTGACATTTTACAGGATGTAGCAAATGTTAAAGATGATGAAATATGGAGCAATATTGTAAAGGGTGAATATGAGGGTATCAACACATATTACATGGGTTTAAAACAACTAATAAAGAACAAACTTAGTACTGATAGGTTAAAAGATAAAGCGGATGCCGAAAACATGAGCAAATATCACGAAAAAGAATTTAACGAAGTAATTGAAGAAATTAAAAGAAACCCTGTAGATAAAGGTTCCTCCTGGTCAAAAGAACCTTCTACCCCTTACGGCGAAGTAAGTATCCGTAATGAAGTGGTATTAAATTCTATTAAAGGCTTTCCCATTGCAAAACAAATGGAGAAAGAAATGCAAGAAGCCGCAAAAATTATAAGGTCAAGAAAGGATTTTACACAAGAACAAAAACACACCCTGGCCGGCTTACTCAGCTCTGAAAGATTCAGTGCCCTGTGGTATGACACCCAATATACCCCTAAAATGCGTGTTGCAGCAGCGGAACTTACCGTAGACCCGGGCAAAAAACATAAGATATTAAAAGAATTTGACAAAAAAGCCCAGAAAATAATAGAAAGAAGTTACAGTGTGGTTATTCATGTTTCTATGCCCAAAGGATTTAGTTTGTAGCCCCCTCTCGTAACAAACCCGCCCATTACACCAAGGTACAATTGTGTTTATTTCAATTCGCTGTTAAACTGGTTAAAGTAAGATGAAACAAACCAGGAGGCGTTACCCCATACTCTTCCTAGCCCTAAAATTATAAGGTAGAAAATTTTAGGCCGAAGGCATCCAATTCAGCGAGTAGCATGGGGTACTAATCAAGGAAGGTGTGTTAAATGTATAGAAAACTGATGACAAGATTGGTTGCATTATTCTGTTTGCTTTTTAGCTTTTCATTTGTTTATGGAGAAGCTGTCAAGGGTGATTTTGCAATCGGCGTGAATTATCCGGGGTTA
>MGVM01000003.1:0-3549 GCA_001800495.1 Elusimicrobia bacterium RIFOXYB2_FULL_48_7 | reverse complement strand
AAGCGGATTATATAACTTTCCAGGGAGACTCCAGCAAGGGCACAGGGTATGCCGGCGAAATATTTATCGGCGGGGAGTATTTCATAAGTCGAAGATTTTCAGTCCAGCTGGACATGGGGCCCGGGCTGGTGTCGCTCAATGATACAGCCACTTCGGAGTCTGTTAGCGGCTTAGAATATATAGTAAATTTCGGCATCAACTTTTATTTCGGGAAATAACTTAGGAGGCAGTCAATCTATGAAACTTAAAAAAACATTATTGGTTTTTACGATGAGTATATTTTTGTGTTCCGCATTAAACGCGACAGGTTTTAATATGGGCATGACCGGCGCGATAAAACAAAAAACTAAAGAATTGGACAAGAAAGTAAGCCAGAAAAAATCAAGCGCCAGTTTAGGCCCTACAGGGCATGTTTCCACAACAGCAGAGGGAGTAGTTCTTGGAACAGCAGCCAATTATGTGATACTGGCAAAGACAGGTGTCTCAACAGTTCCAAGTTCTGTCGTGATCGGGAATGTCGGATTAAGCCCGAATGCGAGGGTCGGCCTCACTGGATGGTCGTTAATAGCTGAACCCACGGACACATGTTTTACATCCGCCCAGGTGGCCGCGCCCGGAAAATTATATGCAGCCGACAATGTAGGCGGGACAACTTCTGTTGACCTGACTACAGCCATAGGCGATATGCAAACCGCGTACACCGCCGCGGCCGGGAAACCGGCAGGCGTGGGCCCGAAGTTAGATCTCGGAGGCGGGACTCTTACCAGCCAGACCCTGGCCCCCGGCGTTTACACCTGGGGTAGCGATGTTACTATACCGACTAATCTCACTCTCGCAGGCACCACATCAGCAAGCGGGCCAACAGATGTCTGGATTTTCCAGATAACGGGAAAACTTGGTATGGCCGCTGCCAAAAGTGTTATCCTGACCAACGGGGCGCTTCCCCAGAATGTTTTCTGGCAGGTAGCCGACGTTGTAACCATTGGAGCGAATACGCACTTTGAAGGAATCATACTGGCGCAGACAATGATAGAGTTTGGGAACCTCTCATCAATTAACGGCAGGCTGCTCGCGCAGACTGCGGTCACGCTGGACGCAACAACGGTCACAGTTCCATAAATAAGGTAAAAAAATAGGAGGATTTTGCCACATACTCTTCCTAGCGAGTAACATGTGGCACTAATAAGGGAGGTAGCATGAAAAAAGTTATGATTTTTGCAGTTTGTATCGTTTGCGCATTATCTGTGTTTTATGTGTACAGGGTTTTCTCCAAGCAGAGCGGACACATCGGCGAGCAAAAAATGCTTGATGTGAAAATTGAATTCCTTAACCCGCTTGGGAAAACATTTACCAGCGCGCAGGGCGTGGATTATATTTACAACGGCCAGCTGATCGGCCATGACGCCCAGGTATACCCCTCGCAATACTGGGGTGAATACCCCATGTATTTCTTCGGGATGCCTACGGAAGTTAAAGTCACGGTTACAAACCTAGGCCCGAGAGCAAAAGACAAGGTCAGGATCATCACGGAATCCTATGTGCTGCGCACTGACGGGTCAAACGGGCCTTCAATGAAAGAACCGAAGGTAACTGAAGTTGAACTTTCCAGGGGAGAAACAAAAACCATAGACGCGACATTTACAACGGCTTATACGCCTGATGCCGCGTCCGGCCTGGACCGTTTTATAGTAAAAGTCCAGCATCCGAATGAAGGCGGCGGCCCGGGAAACAATGAGCCCGCGCTTGTAATGTCCAAGGAAGGCATTTATTGCCCTCCGGATTACCAGCCAAAATAAGATTTTGTATTAGTAGCATGGGGTATTAAGGAGGAAGAAAATGTTATACACAATTGCCGTAGTACTTGTTTTACTCTGGGCGCTTGGTTTTGTTACCGGTTACACGATTAACGGTTTGATTCATGTTTTGATCGTGATCGCGGTAATCGCGGTACTGCTGAGAGTGATCAGGGGGAAAAACATATTATGAGGAAAAATGATAAATAAAAGAATATCACTCGGGTTTCTGGTTATAGCAATCGTTCTGATAGTTTTCGGGTTAAACGCCTATTATTCTACCGCCTCGGATTTTTCCCGTTTTTTCACGGGTACGCCCACGGACAAATCCTTGTGGCTGCTGGTCGGCGGGCTGGCCGTCGGCGCGGCAGGGTTTATAGGTTTAGTCCGGAGGTAAATGTTGAAATTATTGAAGCTCATATTTATGCTGGCGGTAGCGGTATTCCCGCTGAGCCCCCATAGGTGCCTTGCCTCCAACAATAACTACAACCTGAACCTTAAAGTATTTCCCACGACTTTTGATTACCTCAAAAAAACAGTTCTTTCGCCGGTTCATTTCACCGGGGCAGACTGGAAAAAAGCCGGGATGATAGCTGCCGGCACGGGCCTATTGTATTCGCAGGACACGGCCATAAGGGATTTTTTTCAAAAAAGCAGGACTCCTGATTCCAATGCTACTGCCCGCGTTTTTAGTCATTTCGGCGACGGCGCAGTTTCGACTGAGATATTTTTAGTCCTCTACGCTTACGGTGAGATTTCGCATAAGAATAAATTCAAAAGAACAGGCCTCCTCGGGGCTCAAAGCATGCTGGTAACCGGGATTATAACCGGGGCGGTTAAACTGACCCTTCAGAGGCCCCTGCCTTGCTCGGGGAGCTCTTATGATACCTGGTATGACGGTAAATGGAATAATATCGACGACCTGGCGTTCCCTTCGGGGCATACCTCTTCTTCCTTCGCTTTCGCTACGATTATTGCCTCTGAATTCGCTGATGTTAAATATGTGCCTGTACTTGCGTATGCCACGGCTTCCCTTACGGCATTAGCCATGATGAATGATAACCTGCACTGGGCCTCGGATATCCTGCCCGGGGCCGCCCTGGGGTATTTCACGGCAAAAAAAATCGAGGATCTCCAGAAATACGATGAAGCCCCGAACTATACATTTTTACCCATAATTTCCAGGGAAGGTGTTTCATTTCTGTGTTCTTTCAGTTTTTAAAGGTTCAGCCGGCGGAAATTCCTATTATACCAAGGGACAATTGACCGCCTCCGGCATTTCCCCTATAATGGGAATATAGAGCAAAATGAGGTTTCAACTCAAGGGGTATTTATGAAAATAATTTCACGGATCAGTTGTATCTGCATGCTTTTAGCGGCAAGTTTTACGGCAAGCTTCGCGGGAATGACGTATTCCACCTATTTGGGCGGCACAGTTGAAGACAGGGTGACAGCCATTGCGCTGGATGCTGAAGGGAACGTTTATCTTGCGGGTTTAACGGTATCCGGCAATTTCCCGGGTTCGGCAGGCAAATACCAATCCGCCATTGTTGGCGGCACAGATGCCTTTGTAACCAAGATCAGCCCGGCCGGGGCTCTTTTATGGTCCACATATATAGGAGGCGCCGGGGTTGATATTGCGCGTTCCATCGCTGTTGATAGTTTGGGAATCGTGCACATCACAGGGGAAACGACCTCATTGAATTTCCCGACTGCCACGCCGTATCATGCTAATAATAACGGCGGAACAGACGCT
>MGVM01000002.1:861-18692 GCA_001800495.1 Elusimicrobia bacterium RIFOXYB2_FULL_48_7 | reverse complement strand
ATCATTTTTTGAAGGACTTCGGTTAACTGAAGGTTAAGGGGTTTTGTGTCGCGGAAGTTGAGTTGTTGGAAAACCATGATCGCGGTCTCTTAAAAGGATTGTTAGGATTTATAGGATTGTTCGGGTCTCTGGTTATTAGTATAACACGAAAACCGAATAAATCAAGGGTTTTTTTGAGCATGATACTTTTTATTTTTTCAGGACCAGTTTACCGGTAATTTTTTCTCCGCTTGGTTTAGTAAGCTGGTATATATAGATTCCCCTTTTTACTTTTTCCCCGTCTTCGTTTTTACCATCCCATTCTATTAAAGGCGCGCCGGCTGAAGTGTTTGCATAAAGTTTTTTCACCAGTTTTCCGCTTACCGTGTAAATACCAGCCCCGGATATAGAATTGCCTTTGATAATAAACTTGACTGTTTTTCCGTTTGACATGATGGCCGGATTGGGATATGCATGAACATCGCCGGACCGGGGCCCGGCAATTATATACTGGCCGTTTGAATTTGTTGCTCCGCTGCTGAATAACCCGCTCCCGTTTTGCGCCTTGACGGTGAAATAATATTTCTGATTTTCCGCCAATTGAATTCCTGTGACTATCGCGGCCCTCACGGTGCCGCTGGAAGTGGCGGCCCAGCCCGCAATATCCGCGGCTCCTGCCGAGGTGCCCACCGCGTACCAGTACCTGGATATTCCGGAATCCGCATCCGCGCTGGCATCCCAGTTTGCAGAAAGGCTTTCTGTATACTCCGCGTCATTTGCGCCGCTACCATCCCTTACCTGGTTAATATTTGATGGCGGCGTAGAATCAGTTATCGGTTCCGGAGAAGGGGAAGCCTGCCTTTCCGCCGCGTATTCCCAGATATCAGTCCATCTTGAGCTAGACTCAAAATTCGCGCTTGAACCTGAAACCCGCCACAGGATCCATCCGACTTTTGAGCCCTTGGGTGTGCCGCGCGAAATATCGGTGCCTGACGTCAAATTCACACCCTGCCAGAAATTGGGCTGTCCGTAGCACACCTCTATCATTTCCTGTTCGAACCTTCTTTTTTCCCAGTCGCATAAGCCGCGGGCGCCGGTTTCATCCTGGCCGAATTCCGTGCACATAATGGGAACATTAAATGTAGACTGGATCCTGCCAATTTCGTCATTTACAACCCCGCCGGCGCCGGCGTATAGTTCCGCGCATTTCGTGTATTCATGGAAAGTAAACACAACCTGCCCGTAGCCGGGGTCCGGGTTGTATCGCTCGCCGGCAGGCCTGTTTCCCAGCAATCCTTATGGTTTTCCAAATGGCTCCAATTGGCATTACCGACGAAAAATATATGTTTATTATCCACGGCCCTGACGCGGCTGATGGCATCCTTATAAATATCCCTGCACTTTGCGATCGTGCCGCCGTCGCCGGTCCTGACAACAGGTTCATTGCAGAGTTCATACCCGGCAACCCAGGGCTCGTCCTTGAAATAAGCCGCGACATCCACCCAGTCGTTCCTCCATCTTAAATAATTGGTTGAAGGGTTTGACAGGTCCCAGAAAGGCCCGCTCCATAAGGTGTTGTTATGCATGTAATAATGCGAATCTATGATGGTATATATCTTTTTTTCCTTGTACCAGTTAATTACGGGAGCCAGGAAGGTTGAAATATAAACCTGTGAATCCGGGAAATCATCCATGTTTTCCATGCTGATCCTTACAACATTGATATTTTTTCTGGAAGCTATCCAGTCAACTTTATTCTTCTGCCAGGCCAGGGGCTCGGGGCCGTTCGTGCGGTGAGCCAGGCCGCAGCCCATCCAGATGCCGTTGGGGTCCGTGCAGACCGGTGATTTTTTTATATATTTGCCTTCAACATGCAGCCATACATGTTCATCAACAGCGGTTGCAGGAATTGAAGCCAAAAGCGTGAAAAATAGGCACGATAAAAATATTGGCGCTTTAAGCGCGGCGGTTGTCCTGTTAAATTTTTTCTCCAATTATTTCTCCCTTTGAAATTACAGGGCTTTTCCCTATTTGTTCAGCGCTATTTTCCCCGTTACGGAGTCGCCGGTATTGCCTGTAATTTTATAAATATATATACCGCGCCCGATTCTTTCGCCGTCGGTGTTTGTACCGTCCCAGCTGATTTCCGCGCCTGCGCCTGTTAGCTTCTTTATCAGCCGGCCGCTGACCGTGTAAATGCTTACTTCCCCGCCGGCCGCTCCCGCGCCTGAAATACGGAATCTCACGGGGTTCGCGCTTGAAGGTTTAGCCGGGTTCGGGTAGGCGTGTATATCAGCGTTTATCGGCGTTGTTTCCGGAAGTGTCGTGAATGTATAGTCTACGCTGGCAGTTTCATTCCCTGATGCATCCGCGCTGATTACCCGGAAATGATACAAACTGCCTGAAACTAAATTTATAACCGCCATGCTGTGCGCTGTGCTTAGCGCTGAATCCAAGGCTGTGGCTTTGTCGTAGTTAACCAATCTGCCGTATTCCACCAGGCTGTTTGATGGTTCATCTGTTGTCCAGGCAATCGTTGCCCCGCTTGCGGTAATGTTTTGCGCCGATACCAGCGTAATTACCGGAGCGGTGTTGTCCGGAGGCACAGGCGCCAATACTACCTGCCCGTTGGAGGTGGCGGTTGAACTCTGCAGGCCTACTCCGTTTTCGGCTTTTACGCATATATAATAGGTAACGTTATAGGTAAGCGTCAGCCCTGTGGCTGTTACGGATATTGACTGGCCGTTGTCTGTCCAACCCCGGGTGTCCATGCCGCCGGCAGAGCTACCGATGGCGTACAAATAGCGCGCTATGCCTGACTCGGCGTCCCCGGAAGCATCCCAGTTGGCGGACAGTGTTGTAAGTGTAGTTGCCTGCACGTAGTGCACATCGGCGCCGGTGCCGTCGCGCACTACCGCTATGTTTGCGGGAACCGTGGTGTCGCCGGTGTCTATAGCAACCACAAACTGCCCGTTTGAGTTTGTCCCTGTATTGCTGACTAAC
This sequence comes from Elusimicrobia bacterium RIFOXYB2_FULL_48_7, assembly GCA_001800495.1. GTDB lineage: Bacteria > Elusimicrobiota > Endomicrobiia > CG1-02-37-114 > XYA2-FULL-39-19 > OXYB2-FULL-48-7. The sequence goes on along the minus strand of MGVM01000002.1, from coordinate 15,710 downwards.
CCTATTGTGTTGACTGACCTTACCGTAAAGTAATATGTTGTTCCTGCGCTAAGCGACAGCCCTGCCCTTGTAACTGTTAAAACATTTCCCAGTGTAGTCCAGCCGGCAGTATTTATTCCCCCCGCTGTTGTTCCTATGGCATACCGGTAGCCCGTAACGGCGGACTCGGCATCTGTGCCGGCCGTCCAGTTGGCTGAAAGCGTATTGTTGGACATGGTTGAAGAGATATCCACACCCTGCACTGCCCCGTCGCGGACCGCGCCGGGAGCTGTGGGTGATGAAGTGTCCACGACTGTTGTGCTGACAAACACCGCCACTTGGCCGTTAGAGTTTGTTGAACTGCCTATTAAACCCGAACCGTTCACTGCCCTGACCGTAAAATAGTATGTTGTTCCAAGCGCCAATGTCAATCCTGTCTTTGTTACTGCTGTTGTGCCATTGCCTGTCCAGCCGGTTATATCAGTACCGCCGGAGGTTGTCCCTATCCCATACTGATACCCGGAAATCAGGCTTTCAGTGTCAACCGCAACTCCCCAGTTTGCCGAGAGTTGAGTGCTTGAAGTAGTCGAACTCACGTCCGCGCCTGTGCCGTCATAAACAAACCCGGGAGCGGAAGGCGAGCTTGTATCTACAGAACCGCAATCTCCCCAATAACTGCATGACTGCAAAGGATGCGGGTAAACATAAGGCGAATATGTCGGGCTGACGGCATTGTAATAATCTCTGCCTGCTACAATATGGTCATTTTCCAGGCTGCATGAGCCGCGCGAGCCTACGGTTACAGGCGAGCCGTTATAAGTGTTACCCCAGACATACTGGGGATGCTTTAACTGCGGCAAAGTTACGGACTGGCTCGCATCACCAGCTAAACCTACCTGGTCTGCGCAGGGCCAGCCGTTAGAAAGTTCATTCCCATCAACTGCTTTTGTGCCGTCACACAGTCCTCCGCGCATACAGCCCGGGTCGCAGGACCTGTAGTCATTAAACCATATGGGTGTGTTGAAGGACCCTACAATAGTATTGTTGTAGGTAACACCCGTACCGCCCTTGAGCCCGATGCTTACAAAGCAGGAACCGGTGAAAATATTGTCGTAAATCTCCGCGCTGAGAGTGCCCCTTGGAGTGCCGTAATCGCATCTGCCGAACGTCTCTATGAATCCGTTGACCGCCCTGTTATTCCTGAATACTATACGCGCCCCGTTCTGCGACGCGAAATTTACCCTGTCTGCTGAGCCAGGATTATAAAAATAAATATAATTATCCTCAACATATACAGCGTTGGACGTGCCAAGGGTAAGAGGCCTTCTCCAGCCGGCGTCGCCGTCCCCCCTGCAGCACAGGAATGATGGAACCATCAGGCTGTGGTTTTCCAGGAGGTAATAACTGCAATTGTCTATGAGGCCGTACATAAAACCATGTACAAACATCACTGAGCCTATGTTCTTGAAATCGCAGTGGTCTATGCGAAACCCATAGGAACTTCCGCTCCACTCGCTGGTATCGCCTATCCACATTAAAAAGTCGGAATTATTGGTGAGGCCGGAACCGTCAAACCTGATCCCCGTGATCCTGAAAGGTTTGCCTGTGTTGTATATAATGTACAGGAGCCGGTTGCTGGTATTGGTCTGGAAAATGGTCGTCTGGTTTACCCCCGCGCCTTTAAGAGTGATAGCTTTATTGGTAACAGTCAGGTAACTTGTCCAGGTGGAGCTGCCAACGGGTATAGAAACAGTATCCCCGTCGCTTGCGACAGTCACCTGCGCCTGCACGTCAGATAATGAACAGCTTGCCGCCGTGTGGGTATCGCCAAACACAACCGGAGGCAAAAGGCATGCAATAGATGACAGGACAAAAAGCAGGCTTTTTCTCATGATTTCTTACCCCCTGATAACTCAGCGGCTTTTTCCAATGACTTGAGCGGCGCGGTTGAATCCCCGATGATTAATTTATTTTCAATGAATATTCTTTCAGGTTTCCAGGCAGAATTGGTCAGCCTTTCATAAAGCCTTTCAATTGCCGCCTTGCCCAGGTCTTCGTTGTCAACACCGAATGAAGTCATTCCGGGTATTTTTTCGGGCACTATAACGCTCAGGTCTTCCGGGACCCTGATATTGTTCTCCTTAAACGCCTTTAACGCCCCGAAATACAAATCAATGTCGATGGAACAAACTACCCCGGTAAAAGGCGCCTCCGGCGGGCGCTGTTCTAATAATTTCTTCATTGCCAGGTACGAGCTGCTTAAATCGGAAGATTTTGTTTCCAGCACCAGCCCTTCGTTGAAGGGTATATGCGCGTCCTTAAGCGCCTGGCAGTATCCCCTGAAATATTCTCCATCCCAGGAGAACCCTTTCAGGTAGTGCACAAAATATACGATCCTGGTGTGGCCTAAATCTATAAGGTGCTTTGTGGCCATATAAGTAGATTGAAAATCATTGCTTGTTATGACATCAACCCGGTCATTTATTTTTGTTTTCTGGTATATGTCGCCGATAAGCACAAAAGGCATTCGTGTTTTTTTTACCGTTTTAACGTGCTGAGGGGTAATGTGCCCTGCAAGGACCAGCCCTGCTATGTCTTTTTCTTTTTCCTCAAAATTGAGTTCTTCATCGCTTTCATCCAATGTTTTTGAAAGCAAATACAAACCTTTTTCCTTTGCTTTTGCTTCCGCTCCGCTGAGAAACCTGTAAAAATAGGGGTCTTTAACTGTTGTCCGAAATGAACCGGTGCAGGGAATAAAACAAACCACATTTTTTATTTTAAGCCCTGCGCCCTTTGCTTTTTCCGAACTGATGACAATGGTCCCATGCTTCGGCCTTGACGACAGGTATCCTGCTTTTATCAGGTATGACAAAGCTTCCCTTATTGTAGGGTGGCTGACATCGAAAGCCTTGCAAAGGGCTTCCACTGTAGGAAGCTGCTGGCCTGTCTTTATTTCCCTGCTGGTTATCTTCTTCTCAATTGAATCAATCACCTGAAGGTATAACGGTTTCTGGTTGTTAAAATCCAGTTGCTCAAATTTCATTTCCATGATTCCATGCCTCTATTAGCAATATTGGTAATATTAGTAATATTCATAACATCGTTTCTACTAATAGTATACCTATAAAACCACAAAAGTCAAGGGTTTTCTATAAAAAAAAGGACACTTCCCCCCCCATTTTGAGGAATTGTCCCTATTTTCCTATATTGCCATGCTGAGTGAAAGTAGCGGTCCGATTTATCGGACAATACTTTGAGATTGGGTTTGATAAATCAAACCGCTACATTTAAGCTCATCTTGTTAGGGCGAGTTTGCCCCCATAAACGACATGAGGACTGCGATAACACTTACTTCGTAAGTGCTATCTTGCCCGTGGCGGAACCGCCGGAGCTGGTTGTGATCTTGTATATATAAATCCCGCGGCCCACTTTCTGGCCGTCAGTGTTTGTGCCGTCCCAGCTGATCTCCTCGGCGCCGGGAATTGTTTTGATCAACCGCCCGCTGATAGTGTAAATACTGACTTCTGAGCTCGCGGCTCCCGCAGCCCGGAACTTTACCGGGTTGGGGCTTGAAAGATTATACGGATTCGGGTAGGCGTGCACGGTTTCAGCGATATGATAAACCGGAGCGGAGGTCGTAAACGTATAATCTGCCGAAACAGTTTCGTTGTTTAAGGCATCCCGGCTGATCACCCGGTAATGATATAATGTGCCCGCGGTCAGATCTGCCAGTACCGCGCTGTGCGCAGTGTTCAACGATGAATCCTCAATCGTCACCTTCCCGTAGCCTGTTGTTTTTCCATACTCTACCTGGCTTGTAGACGCTTCGTCCGTTGTCCAGATTATTACCGCCCCGCTCATTGTTATGCCCTGCGCCGCAACACCGGAAACAACCGGATCCGTTGTATCCGTCGGCGGGGGCCATCCAACCACCTGGCCGTTTGACGAGGCTGCCGAAACGCTTTGAAGGCCCACGCCATTTTCCGCTATCACGCTGATGTAATAGGTAACACCCACGCTCAAAGCCAACCCGCCTGCCGTCAGGGATGTTGACTGGCCGTTGTCTGTCCATCCAACAGTGTCCGAGGCGCCGGCCGAAGTGCCTATTGCGTACCAATATTTTGCAATGCCCGACTCCGCGTCAACGGAAGAGTCCCAGTTTGCTTTCAGCTGCGTACTTATTGCTATATTTGAAATATCCGCGCCAGTGCCGTCCCTCACCTGAGCTACATCTGAAGGCGGTGTTGTGTCGCCGGTGTCTATCGCAACCACGTACTGCCCGTTTGAATTCGTTGCCGGGCCTGTCAATCCGAATGTGTTAACCGCTTTCACGCTGAAATAATATGTTGTACCTGCTGAAAGCACAAGCGAGCTCCTGGTTACCGTTAAAACATTACCGATCGTTGTCCACCCGGCTGTGTTTACACCGCCTGCCGTGGTGCCGATTGCGTATTTATAGCCAGAAAGCCCGGACTCGGCGTCGGCGCCAGCCGTCCAGTTGGCTGAAAGAGTATTATTGGATTGAGTTGATGTTATATCCGTTCCGGTGCCATCGCGCACGGTTCCCGGCGCCGTAGGTGACGACGTGTCCACCACAGCCGTACTTATTACAACCACTCCGTTTGAGTTTGCGGCAACACTCTCCAACCCGGCGCCGTTTATCGCTTTAACACTGAAATAATATGTCGTGCCCGCGCTTAAAGACAAACCGGTTTTTATTACAGACAAACCCGCGTTTGCTGTCCATCCTACGGCGTCCTGAGCCGAAGGCGAAGTGCCGATGGCGTATTTATAACCGGAAATACCCGACTCTGAATCCGCGCCGGCAGTCCAGTTCGCGCTTAATTGCGTGGTTAAGCTTGTTGTTGAAATATCCGCGCCCGTGCCGTCATAAACCGCCCCGGGGGCGCCAGGCTGAGTGCCGTCGGGAGCTATGTACTGCCCGTTTGAAACCGCCGTGCCGGTGCTTACCAGCCCGAGCCCGTTCACCGATTTAACGCTGAAATAATACGTAGCCCCCATATTCAAACTCAATCCGGCCCTGTTAACATACGCCGAACTTACTGCCTGGTATGCCAGCACTTCCGTGCCGCCGGGCGTCGTGCCGATTGCATACCGGTAGCCGGAAATACCGGACTCCAGGTCTGACCCCGCCTCCCATTTCGCGCTCAATGTTGTGGTTGAATAAGTAAAATCAATATCAGATGAACCGCTACCGTCGCGTACTGCGCTTGGCGCCATCGGCGAGCTGGTATCCACCACATCAGCCAGCGTCATCGGGTGCGGATAAGTATAAGGAACGTAACCGAGCGAGGTTTTATCAATGTTGTAATAGTCCCTGTTCTGGACTATATGGCCCGCGGGAAAACTCCCCGGGACCGTAAAATGCAGCGGCGCGCTGTTATAAGTATTGTTCCATTCGTACCAGGGCTCCGATTTCTGGACCGTGGTGCCGTCGGCCAGCGTGTCAATACCCGGCGCCCTTCCTATCTGGTCGATGCCGGGGTAGCCGTTCGTGATGACGAACCTGTCGCCTGTGTCCCAGTGGTTCCTGTTCCCGAGGCCCATGTATTTCACGGCCGCTACCGTTCCCGCTCCGCTGCCGCCGGAGACGCTTGCCGTTGCCGCGGCTGATATATCGGTGGAGGTCTGCACGAACCACGCTGCCTTTTTATAACTCGACATGCCCTGCCTCACTGACACAAAACTTTTTAAAGGCCCCACGAGGCCGATACCCGGTATGGTTACCTGCTTGTCTTCATCAGAGTTGGAACAAACACTATAACCCGTGGTGCTGAAAATGATAACCGGGCAGGTGACCAGGGTATCTGCGGTATTGGAAACAATATAACCCGCGCTTTCAGAGTCGCTGGAATTCCTTACGGCGAAACCAACCCACTGGTTTGCCGCCCAATTCTTGCCCGCGCAGACAAGCGTGTTTGAATCATTGGCCCCGGTATGGATCCCTGACGCTGACGCGTCAACCGGGAGATTGCCGTCTATGGGGCACAAACCGTTGCACCTGCCCTGGTAAAAAGTGCTGTTGTTGGCGGCAATGTACAAAGTCTGGTGCGCTTCCGTGCGATAATCTCCCAGGTAACAGGTTGAATAAGGGAAGGCCGTGCTTTCCATTGTATTATTGAAGAAAACACCGACACCGCCCTTCACCACCATGGCATACGGCGCGTGGCCGTAAATGCCTCCGAAATTATTATTGTAAATCTCATAGCTCAAAACGCCCCTGCCGGTAGCATTATAGGAACCCCACGCTTCAAGCACCAGGTTCGTTTTGTTGTAGCGGAAAACTATGCGGGCCCCCTGGCCGCCGTGAATGCTGACGATATTTGAAAAACCAAAATCGTTGAACTGGAAAAGGCAGTCCTCCACGAAAAGCGCGTTTGACGTGCCCTGCATGAGCGGCTGCGCCCAGGACTGGTCACCATTGCCTCCGGCCATTATGGCGGGTATACCTCCGGTAGTGTCAACTCTTTGCGTGACATAAAAACTGCAGTGGTCGATAAGCCCGTAAGTATAATCAGAATAAAATGAACTTATGGGAGTGCCTAGGTCGTAGAATTTAATATGGTCTATGCGCCAGTTCTTGCAGGTACCCTTGATGGTTATTCCCTCGCCACCGTTCAGGCCGACGCCGCTCATGGTCAGGTTGGAAATTCTCCAGGGCTTGCCTGCCTGCCCGGTTATCACAAAGGGGTTATTAGGATAATTCCAGGGGGCGGTGGAAGGCGTGCCGTCATATATTACCGTCCCCGTCACGGGGTCCATGCCCATGCCGCGGATCGTTATTGCCTTGTTCACGATATTCACCGTATGCACCCAGGTGCTCACGCCCACCGGAAGCTGGATGGTATCACCGTCAGCGGCCAGGTTTACCTGTACCTGGACGTCAATGTCAGACAGGCTTGCAGGTGTAAGCACGGCGGGCCGGGCAATAGGAGCGAATAAAAAAACAAGACAGCCTGAAAGGAAAAGTGTTTTAAACCTGTTCATTTTGCCTCCGGGGTGAATGTTTTCAGCGGGGCGATAATGCGCTCCGGTTTCCAGCCGGGATCGGTCAGCCGCTGGCAAAGCCGGCTGAAGGCAGTCCTGCCGGTTTCCTCATCATCGCGCGCCATTGCGGGTATTCCCGGTATGTTTCCTGAAACCACCTGCAGCAGCGTGCCCGGCATTTTAATGTTTTTTTCGGCGAACGCCTTTGATATCTGCCCGAACTTGGCGCGCCCGAAACCTATGAACAATATCGAATCAAAAGGGATTTGTTTTTCAAGGAAAGCCCTGGCCGCCTCATAACCGCTCTCCGGAGTTTCATGCGTGTCCAGCACAAGGTTTTTGTCAAAAGCAATGCCGGAATCCTGCAGAGCCTGCTTATAACCATTCAGCTGGTCGGTTTCCCAGGGATAATCTGCCAGCGCAACCCTTATGAAGAGGATCCTTTTACTCCCTGAACCAACCAGCCGTTTCACGCCGGCATAAACACCGCTATAGTCATCGGTGGCTACCACGTCAAAATCATCTTTCGTAATTATTTTATCCAGCACGTCGCCGATTATTATAAAAGGAAAGCCCGTTTTTTTTACCATGCTGATGTTCTCCCGGGTCACATTGCCTGCCAAAATCAGCCCCGCCACGCTTTTCTCCTTGTTTTCCAACCCCAGTTCCGTATTCGCGCCGCCGATCAGTTTGAAAAGCAAATGCATATTTTTTTTCCTTGCTTCCCCCTCAATGGCGCTCATGAGGCCTGTAAACTTGGGGCTTGTGCTTTCATTAAGGAAGTATGTGGCGCCAACCACAAGGCAGACTTCGTTTTTCACAGTTAAATCCACGCCTGTTTTCGGGCTGGTGCTTATCACAAACGTGCCATGCCGGGGCCTGGAGGAAATATAACCTTCCTGAACAAGTTTCCAGAGCGCTTCATTAACGGTTTCAATGCTCACGCCGAAAATCTTCTTTAATTCCGCCTGGGTGGGCAGTTTCTGGCCGACGGAAAGTTCCTTATTCCTGATCTTCCGCTCAATTACGTCCGCCAGCTGGATGGTTAAAACTTTCGGGCTGTTAAAATCTAATTGCTGGAATTGCATTTGATCTCCCATTATTCTGTTTATTCTGATTATTCTGTTTGTTCTGGTATGCTGATACTAGTATAACACAAAAACCAAAAAAATCAAGGGTTTTTTTGAGCAAAGTGCGAAATCCAAAACGTCAACAGTTTTGGGTAAAAAATAACAGGGACGGTTCTGGTTATCGGGTTGGATGAAAAGGATTACTTAAATAATAGGGACAGTCCCCCAAAACCGGGGACAGTCCCCATTATTTTTTGTTTTGGGGTTATCTGCAGGAGGCTTTGATGAATTCTCTGAACAGCGGATGGGCGTTGTCAGGGCGTGACTTGAATTCCGGGTGGAACTGGACGCCAACGAACCAGGGATGGCCCGTTAACTCCACGATCTCAGCGAGGTTCTTTTTCTCGTAATTGCCGGTGATGGCCAGGCCTTTCTTTTCGATTGCTTTCCTGTACTTGTTGTTGAGCTCGTACCTGTGCCGGTGGCGCTCTTCGATCTGGTTTGTTTTATAAGCGGCGGCGGCCAGGGAACCCTTTGATATTTTACACGGATATTTTCCCAGCCGCATTGTGCCGCCTTTTTTTGTTATATTGGCCTGCCCCGGGATATATTCTATTATGGGATGCGGCGTGGCCGGGTTGAATTCGGTGCTGTTGGCGTTTTTCAAGCCGCACACATTGCGCGCGAACTCTATAACGGCGCACTGCATTCCCAGGCATATGCCGAAAAATGGCACCTTATGCTCCCTGGCGTATTTCACCACCTGGAGCTTGCCTTCAATGCCCCTGTCGCCGAAACCTCCCGGCACAAGGATCCCGTCCGCATTCGCGAGGGTTTTTTCTATGTCGCCTTTTTCCACGTTGAAATATTCAATCTTTGCTATGACATCGTTTTCCAGCGCGCCGTGCGTAAGCGCTTCCCAGATGCTTTTGTAGGAGTCCTTTAAATCCGTGTATTTGCCCGCAACCGCTATGTTGACAGTTCTCCTGCGGTTCTTTATTCTCTCTATCATTTTTTCCCAGTCGCACATGTCGCTTACCCGGCCCCTTAGGTGCAGCATCTCAAGTATCAGCTTGTCCAGGCCCTGTTTTTTCAGCATCAGCGGCACTTCGTAGATGCTTGTCGCGACATCCATTTCCTCTATCACGGCGTCCTCGCGGACATTGCAGAAGAGGGATATCTTTCTTTTCATTTCATCGGTGATGGGTTTTTCCGTGCGGCAGATGATGACCTGCGGTTCCAGCCCGATCTCGCGCAGTTTGGCGACGCTCTGCTGGGTGGGTTTTGTTTTAAGTTCTTCCGCCGCCCGCAGATAGGGTATCAAGGTTACATGTATTTCGCACACATTGCCTTCGCCGGCTTCCTGCTTGAACTGCCTTAACGCTTCAAGGAAAGGGAGCCCCTCGATATCTCCCGTGGTTCCGCCTATTTCCACTATAACTACATCGTGCCCGGCTTCAAGCCGCTTGATCCTTGATTTTATTTCCTCCGTCACGTGAGGTATCACCTGGACGGTTTTGCCTAAAAAATCGCCGTTGCGCTCTTTCCTGATTATTGAATCATAGATCACGCCGCTGGTGAAATTATTGTTCTGCGACATGGGCACGTCCATGAACCTTTCGTAGTGGCCAAGGTCGAGGTCGGTCTCGGCGCCGTCATCAGTGACGAAAACTTCCCCGTGCTGGAACGGGCTCATGGTGCCGGGGTCCACGTTCAGGTAGGGGTCTATTTTCACGACTGTCGCTTTAAGCCCGCAGTTTTTAAGGAGCCGCCCGATAGAAGCCGCGGTGATTCCCTTGCCGAGCGATGAAACAACGCCGCCGGTGATGATAATGAATTTTGTCATTGTTTTTTCTCCAGGACGGATTTGGTTGTTCCTTCCGGCGGTTTCACGGGGTATTTCCCGGTAAAACACGACGTGCAGAATTCCGAGCCCTTTATCGGCATTGATTTGAGCATGCCTTCAAGGCTGATATAACCCAGGCTGTCCGCGCCTATGATCTTCGCGATCTCGTTGGGTTCGTTTGAAGCCGCCACAAGCTCGTTGCGGGTAGGGAAATCTATGCCGAAGTAACACGGGTATTTTATAGGAGGGCAGCTTACGCGCATATGTATTTTCCTGGCGCCGGCCTCGCGCAGGGTCCTCATCCTGGACCTGCTTGTCGTGCCCCTTACGATCGAGTCCTCGACGACTATGATGTCCTTGTTCCTTATCAACTGCCGGGTGGGGTTGAGTTTCAGTTTGACGCTGAAATCCCGCATTTTCTGCAGGGGCTGTATGAAAGTCCTGCCTACATAATGGTTCCTTATAATACCGATCTCAAAAGGGATCTTGCTTTCTTCCGCGTAGCCCAGCGCGGCGTAGTTGCCCGAATCGGGAATGGGCAGGACCATGTCGGCTTTCGCGGGAAGCTCCCTGGCAAGCTGCCTGCCCAGGGCTTTTCTTGCAAGATAAACATTCTCACCGTAAATATTGCTGTCGGGCTTGGCGAAGTATATGTATTCAAAAATGCAGAAGGCGTGCCGAATTTCAGGGAACGGGTTGAGCGACCTGATGCCGTTTTTGTTTATCACCACTATTTCACCGGGCTCGACTTCCCTTATGTATTCCGCCTGGGTGATGTCAAAAGCGCTTGTCTCGGAAGCCAGGGCGTACCCGCCGTGGCATTTCGCCAGCCCCAGCGGCTTGAAACCCCTTGGGTCCCTGGCGGCTATGAGCTCGTTTTCCGTGAGAAACAGAAATGAATACGCGCCTTCCACCTGGCTTAACGCGTCCGCGATTTTGTCTTCAATATTTTTTTTCTTTGATTTCACTATGAGGTGAACGACAATTTCGCTGTCCATGGTCGTCTGGAAGATAGAACCTTCAGCTTCAAGTTTGTTTCTCAGGGCGCGCGTGTTCGTCAGGTTGCCGTTGTGGGCTACCGCAAGGAACCCGCCGGCATGTTCTATTATGAACGGCTGGGCGTTTTTTAATACCGAAGAACCTGTTGTAGAATACCTGGTATGGCCTATGCCCGTGGCGCCTTTAAGGGCGTTGAGTTTTTCCTCGTTGAACACATCGCTGACAAGCCCCATGCCTCTTTCCGAGAAAGCCTGCTTCCCGTCATAAGTCACGATACCAGCGCTTTCCTGGCCCCTGTGCTGCAGGGAATAAAGGCCCAGGTAAATCATTTTTGATGCTTCTTTATGGTTGAATACGCCGAATAAACCGCACATATGGCCCTCCGCCGCTTATCTATTAATATATTCCTGGATGGACTTGACTGTAAAATCGCCTTTTAATATCGCTTCCATGCCGTTCACCGCGGCCTGCGCGCCCTGGATGGTGGTTATGCAGGGTATGCCGTGAAGGACGGCTAAACTTCTTATAGGTTTGGTGTCGGACTGGCTCCTGTTTCCCGACGGGGTATTGATGATCAGTTTGATTATTCCTTTTCTTGTAAATTCAAGCACGTCGCTGCTTCCCTCGCCGATCTTGTTGAGCATCTCCGCCTTGATATTGTTTGATTTCAGCACCTTGTGGGTGCCTTTTGTCGCTATAAGCTCAAAACCCATGTCGGTGAGTTTTTTAGCTATGAACACGATGTTGCGCTTGTCGTCATTTTTCACGCTGAGGAACACCTTGCCTGTTGCGGGCAGGGCCTGGCCGGCCGCAAGCTGGGACTTGTAAAACGCCATGCCGAAAGTTTCGTCAATGCCCATCACTTCGCCCGTGGATTTCATCTCCGGCCCCAGGATTATGTCCACGCCGGAAAACCGCGAGAATGGAAGCACGGATTCCTTGACGGCAATATGGGAGATCTCTTTTTCTTTGGTGATCCCCAGCTCATCCAGGGTTTTCCCCGCCATGACACTTGCCGCTATTTTCGCCAGAGGCACGCCGGTCGCCTTGCTTACAAACGGCACGGTCCTTGACGCCCGCGGGTTGACTTCAAGCACGTACACCACGTCTTTTTTCACAGCGAACTGTATATTAATAAGCCCTTTTACTTTAAGCTCTTTTGAAAGGGCGTGGGTGTTCTTCCTTATTACATCAAGTATCTCGTCGCCGAGCGTGTGGGGCGGAAGCACGCAGGCGGAATCGCCCGAATGCACGCCCGCTTCCTCTATATGCTCCATGATGCCGCCGATCACGGTTTTTTCGCCGTCAGACACCGCATCCACGTCGATCTCTATGGCGTCTTCCAGGAATTTGTCTATCAAAACAGGGTGTTCCGGGGATATTTTTTTGGCTTCAAGCATGAACTGTTTCAATGATGTTTCGTTGTATACTATCCGCATGGCCCTGCCGCCGAGCACGTAGGAAGGCCTCACCAGCACGGGATACCCGATTGCATTGGCAATTTTCGCCGCTTCTTTCTGCGTGCTCGCCGAGCCGTTGGGCGGCTGATTGATCTTGAGTTTCGTTATTATTTTTGAAAACTTTTTCCTGTCCTCGGCCGTATCAATGGAGTCAACGCTTGTGCCGATGATCGTCGCTCCCGCTTCATGCAGTTTCCTTGCGAGGTTAAGCGGCGTCTGGCCGCCGAACTGGACTATAACGCCGTCGGGTTTTTCCCTGTCTATAATGTTCATTACGTCTTCAAAGGTAAGCGGCTCGAAATAAAGCTTGTCCGAGGTATCGTAATCAGTGGAAACGGTTTCCGGGTTCGAATTCACCATTATTGTCTCAAAACCCAGCGCGCTTAAAGCGAAAGATGCGTGGCAGCAGCAGTAATCAAACTCAATGCCCTGCCCTATCCGGTTGGGCCCGCCGCCAAGAATCATTATTTTCTTTTTCTTCCCCTTGGTCCTGGTTTCGTCTTCCTGGTCGTAGGTTGAATAATAATACGGGGTATAAGCTTCAAATTCCGCGGAACAGGTGTCAACCAGCTTGAAAACCGGCACAACACCGAGTTTTTTGCGCAGTTTCCTTACCGCGAGCTCGGTTTTTCCCGTCATAATGGAGATCTGGACGTCGCTGAACCCGTACTCTTTTGCCCTTACAAACATCTCCCTGTCGAATTTCTTTTTTCTGCGGAATTCCGCGGCAAGTTCCTTCTCCCTGTCGATTATTTCCTTTATATTATGCAGGAACCAGGGGTCCATGAGCGTCAGCTTCTGTATTTCTTCAATGGTGTAACCATTCTGGAAGGCATACTTGATGTAGAATATCCTTGACGCGTTGGGTTCTTTCAATCTCTGGCGAATTTTATCATCCGGGATCTGCCTGTAATTCAGTTTATTATCAAGCCCGCCATGGCCTATTTCCAATCCCCGCAGGCCTTTCTGGAGCGCTTCCTTGAAAGTCCTGCCAATGGCCATGGTTTCGCCGACAGATTTCATCGAGATGCCGAGTATATCCTTTACCTCGGAGAATTTCTCAAAAGTGAACCTGGGAATTTTTACCACGCAGTAATCTATGGTGGGCTCAAACGAAGCGGGCGTTTCCTTTGTAATATCATTGCGTATTTCGTCAAGCGTGTAACCCACGGCAAGCTTGGCGGCAATCTTGGCGATAGGAAAACCCGTCGCCTTGCTGGCAAGCGCCGAGCTCCTGGATACCCGCGGGTTCATTTCGATCACAACCATCCTGCCGGTTTTGGGATGTACCGCGAACTGTATGTTCGACCCGCCGGTTTCAACGCCTATCTCGCGGATTATGGCAATGGCCTGGTCGCGCATCTTCTGGTATTCCCTGTCGGTAAGCGTCTGCGCCGGCGCGACCGTTATTGAATCGCCCGTATGCACGCCCATGGGGTCGAAATTTTCTATGGAACAGATTATTACGACATTGTCCATGGTGTCACGCATGACTTCAAGCTCGTATTCTTTCCAGCCGGCGATGGATTCCTCTACCAGGATCTCGTTGATCATGCTGTTCTTAAGGCCGAGGGCAGCGATCTTTTCGAATTCTTCCCGGGTTTCCGCTATGCCGCCGCCGGTTCCGCCAAGCGTGAAGCTGGGCCTTATGATGACCGGCAAGCCGATCTCTTTAAGGGCCTTTTTTGCCTCGTCCATGTTGTAGGCAAGCGCGCTTCGGGGCAGGTCAAGCCCGATCTTCAGCATCGCTTTCTTGAAATGTTCCCTGTCCTCGGCTTTTTTTATTGATTCGTAGTTCGCGCCTATCATTTTTACGTTGTATTTTTCAAGCACGCCGCTTTCGTAGACTTTTATCGCGGTATTAAGGCCCGTCTGTCCGCCGAGAGTCGGCAGTAATGCGTCAGGCCGCTCTTTTTCAATTATTTTTTCTACGGCTTCCGGGGTGACGGGTTCTATATAAGTGGCATCCGCGGTATCAGGGTCGGTCATGATCGTGGCGGGGTTTGAATTTATCAGGATCACCTTGAACCCTTCTTCCTTGAGGGCCTTGCATGCCTGCGTGCCTGAATAATCAAGCTCGCACGCCTGGCCTATCACTATCGGCCCCGAACCTATTATCAGTATTTTGTGGATATCCGTCCGCTTAGGCATTATTACCTCTCATGAGTTTCACGAATTCGCCGAACATGTACTTGGCGTCATTGGGCCCCGGCGCCGCTTCCGGGTGGAACTGCACTGAAAACACCGGCAGTTTTTTGTGCCTCATCCCTTCAAGGGTGTTGTCGTTAAGGTTGACGTGCGTTATTTCAATGTCTTTCTTATCAAGCGAATCTATGTCAACGCAGAAGCCGTGATTCTGAACCGTTATGTGGATCTTGCCAGTCTTCAAGTCCTTCACCGGGTGGTTGCCGCCGTGATGGCCGAACTTCAGCTTGTAGGTTTTTCCTCCAAGCGCCAGCCCGAGCATCTGGTGGCCCAGGCATATCC
>MGVM01000002.1:0-794 GCA_001800495.1 Elusimicrobia bacterium RIFOXYB2_FULL_48_7 | reverse complement strand
CGTAGTCGCTACCTCCAACAACTGAAAGAACCCTGCTACAAGCTGGTTCATAAAACCCTGTATGAATCCCAATACCTGCCACAGTGCCTGGCCGGTCTTTTCAGCAAATTCATTCCACTGCGACTTTAACCTCTGCACCTTTTCGTAGTTCGACATGACCTCCAGGTTGACTGCCTCGAGATGAGATTTCGATTTATCGAGGATATGATTGGCCAGGGCCTGCGCCATGTGGTATTTTTTGACTTCTTCGGATGTCTTTCCGGTAGCTTTGGCATAATCGTCTGCGGCGTCCTTCAATGAAAGCTGCAACCCATAAGTTCTTCTTAAGGTCGTAACAAGCCCGCCTGTAACGGCGCTGGTTATATTCTGGAAAGCCTCCTCTGTCGTGCTTCCAAATATTTTTGCCTCGACCCGGGCCTGTTTCATTAATGCGGCCACGGTATCCATATTTAATCCCTGAGCCATCAGGGCCGACGCTTTGTCAGCAATGTTCGAGAAATTGACCGTGGCATGCGAGGCTTCCATCAACGCCTGTTTCATCTGCTGGCCGTTAATGCCGACACTTTCCGCCATACGATTAAAACTCTCCTCGATCTGCTCAGCCTTGGCTCCCATCTGCATCAGATCCCATGCCTTGCGCAAAGCCATTATGGCCGCCGTAACCGCGGCGGTAATCGCAAGCCAATTCTTCTTCCAGGAATTTGCGAACCTCTGCAGGCTGCCGCGCACTCCTTCGAGGCGCTTGGAAGCCTCATCACGAAGTCTCAATATTATGGACAGCTCTTTATTCGTCA
>MGVM01000001.1:8645-9302 GCA_001800495.1 Elusimicrobia bacterium RIFOXYB2_FULL_48_7 | reverse complement strand
CGCTTCTCAAGGCATCCCTGAGATTTGTCTTTCGTTTTGAATGCAGGCACCCTTTAAGATATCCATCAGAGGTTAACCTGATTCTGTTACATTCCGCGCAAAACTTATCGCTCATCGGAGAGATGAGACCAAAAGAACCTGAAGAATTATGAAACTTGAAACTTTTTGCCGGACCATGCCCATAAATAGCAGTTTCTTCAAAGCTGCCAATTATTCCGGCAAGCCTTAAAACGGTTTCACAAGAAACTGACTTTCCACTTTCAAAGAAGGAGTTGACCGGCATAAATTCCAGGAATCGAATATTAATATTACTCTCAAGGGTCATCCTTAAGAATTCCACTATTTCTTCCTCCGGCATATTCTCGAGCAAAACCACATTCAATTTGATGGGAGCAAATCCGGCTCTTGCGGCTTCTTCAAGACCTTCCACCACTTCTTCCAAATTTCCGATGCGCGTAACGTTTTTGAATCTCACAGGATCCGGACTGTCAAAGCTTATATTAAGCCTCTTAAGTCCGGCTTTTTTCAGAGGAACAGCAAATTCTTTGAGAAGGACACCATTGGTTGTCATGGAAATATCCTCCAGCCCTTTTATCGAGGACAATATTTCGACTAAACCAACTATGCCCTTTCTGACTAAGGGTTCGCCGCCTGTTA
>MGVM01000001.1:8275-8585 GCA_001800495.1 Elusimicrobia bacterium RIFOXYB2_FULL_48_7 | reverse complement strand
AACTAAGGAGCTCCTCATGCGGTTTATAAGCTACCCCGTACTCAGGCATGCAATAAACGCATCTTAAATTGCATCTGTCGGTAACTGATATTCGCAAATAATCAATTTTTCTGCCAAACAAATCATAAAGCATTGTCATTTACTATCCTAGGCCTTTTTTTTGGATTCAGATTTATTTTCGTCGTCAGAGCTTACCTCTTTCATTGATCTTTTAAACTCCTGGATTGTCCTGCCAACTGACTTTCCTATCTCCGGGAGCCTTTTGGCTCCAAAAAGTAAGAAAGCTATAACCAAAACAATTACTAATTCA
>MGVM01000001.1:5367-7990 GCA_001800495.1 Elusimicrobia bacterium RIFOXYB2_FULL_48_7 | reverse complement strand
GACTTCTTTCAAACCCGCCATTTTTGAGGCGCGGTACCTGCGCTCGCCGGCTATAAGCTCGTACTGCCCCGGTATGAGCGAGGGGCTCACGATAAGAGGCTGAATCACGCCTTTTTCCTTTATGGAATGCGCCAGCTCGTTGAGTTTGTCTATGTCGAATCTTTTTCTTGCCTGGTATTTGTTCGGCTTGATCTTGTCCGTGGGGATCCGCGCTATCTCTTCCCCTCTCGTTTCGGCCTGTTTACCTAGCACTCCGCCGGGAATCAGCGCCTCAAGCCCTTTGCCTAATCCTCTTGCCATATTAACTCCTCTTTAATACCCCTGATATACGCCCCTATTTTACATAAACTACCTTAGTATTTGCAATCATGTCGTGGAGCCCGCGCTTCTGGTAATGAAACACGGCCAGCAGAAAACCAATGCACAAAGTGAGCAGGTTCACTATTTTGCCCAGGAACCGCAAAACAGACAATTTATATGAAACATATTCATTGTGCGTGGTCACGACCCTTATGCCAGTTATTGCCTTGCCTATGGTCTGGCCGAAGCGCACAGTCATCCATGTTTCATAGAAAATGCACAGCAGCGCGCCCACCACGGTATAAATCTGCTCCATTATATCAAAAGTTATCCCGCCGAAGGAGCCGAAAATAAAACCCACTGAAAAACCGCAGATGATTATCAATATGCCCAGCACAAACAGGTCGATGAGCAGGCTTACCGCGCGGATCCAGAACCCCGCGTACTTGTCAGGCTTGATGCCGGTGACAATATTGTGCCCGGTCTTGCCGACGGGCGCCAGGTTGGCCCCGCAGTTCCTGCAGAAATTCGAATCATCCGTGTTTTGAGTAGCGCATTTAGGGCAGAACATTACTACCTCCTTGATACCGCTTATCTCCATTCTGAAATATCTTTTGCTCTTGTTTGGGCGTTCGTGGCCAGAACCTTGTGCTTCCTTATATAATCAATATAAGTTTCCCTGTAATTCCTGTCCTTGAATTCCGTGCAAGGGCCGTTTTTCCTTAATTCTCCGGCCGGCACGCCTGTCTGGTCCATCTTATTCCATAAAAAATCCACGGTCGCGCAGGAATAGAGCGTTTTCGCGTCATTCCTGTCAATTGCCCTGCCGTTTACCTTTACTTCCAGCACGCGGCTGCCCGCGGGCAGGGAGCTGTCATAGGAATAATTAACGGCTTTGGAAAATACGAGGCTTTCGCCTTCCCGTTTTACATTATTTTCTATCAGCTTCCACAGCTGGGCCGGCGTTATCCTGAAAATTACCCAGTAATCTTCAAAAGGGAACGCTTCCCAGATGTCCCTGGCCCTGATCTCGCCGCCGAATTGTGTTTTGCGTATTCCGCCGGAATTCACGAAACAGATATCCGCGCCCAGCTGCTCAGCGGGCGCGTCGCAGGCAAAATTCGCAGTATTAAATCCCGTCCCGGCATTGTTTTTTCCTATGACCCTGTTGATTCCCGGGGTGTATTTTTTTTCCAGCTTTTCAATGAGCTCCGCTACGCCCCTGTCGGGCTTTATTTCCGCGGTTTCAACCGCAGGCAAAAGCTCCCAGGTGTAATTTTCCACGCGGCCGCGGGCGGGCTCAACGGTAACGTCCAGCTTGCCCAGGTATTGCCCGTAGGAACCCGCCTGGGTGATTATTATATGGTTTATTTCCTCCGGCGTTTCCGTGGAGTCGTGGCTGTGGCCGCCGATTATCACGTCCACGCCGCAAGCGGGCGAAAGGCTTCTTGCCATTGATTCGTCCATCTCAAGGCCCTGGTGCGACAAAACAACCGTAAGGCCGGCAGGGCCCAGGTCCTTGCATATTTTTTCCATCGCTGTCCATGTGGGCTGAGTTCTAAGGCCCTTCGCGTTATTCTTGCCGATGAAGTTATCCAGCTTTTCCATTATAACCCCTACGAAGAGGACTTTTACGCCGTTTATTTCCTTAATCAGGTACGGCTGGGTGAAATATTTTCTGTTGTCCGTTTCAAGGGTCAGGTTAGCGCAGATAAAGGGAAATTTGGCTTCCTTCATGCGCCTGCCCAGCACGCCAAGGCCCCAGTCAAATTCATGGTTGCCAAGCGCAAACGCGTCCGGGGGGAACCTGTTGAGTATTTCTATAGACGCTTTCCCCTTTGTCGCCGTGTCAAGAGCGGAACCCTTGAAAAAATCGCCGGAGACAACCCAGATTACATTGTTTTGTTTCTTCTTGTAATGATCAACGTATCCCGCTATCATGGCCGCGCCGCCGGCAAGTTCATTATTAACGGAGACTGACGGGTAAAACTGGGCGTGGAAATCGTTCATGCTCAAAATAGTGATTTCCTTCAGCTCGCCGGCAAAAACACACCCGGCCGACAGAAATACGCAGAATACCAGATTGCAGAATATTAATATGCGGCATATTAATGCAAGAAGCTTTTTCACGTTGTCCTTCACGATCCGTCCCGGCCTGCCCAGCATTTCCGGAGCAGTTTTTCCATGCTGTCCCTGTCAACCAGCGCAGGGTTCAGTTTTACTGAAACCGATGTCAGCGATTTTTCCGCTATCAGCGGGATGTCTTTCTCCGGGATGCCTATTTCTTTCAGCGACTGAGGTATGCCTGTTTCGCGCGAGATTT
>MGVM01000001.1:4998-5355 GCA_001800495.1 Elusimicrobia bacterium RIFOXYB2_FULL_48_7 | reverse complement strand
CCGCCGCTTGCTTCCATGTTGTATTCCATCACGTACGGAAGCAGTACCGCCACCGCCAGCCCGTGAGTGGTGCCGTAAAGCGAGCCCAGGAAAGGCGATATCGCGTGAACGAGGCCGACGCCGGAGTTCGCTATCAGTATTCCGCCGTAAAGCGACGCAATAGACATTTTTTCCCGCGCCTCATAATCAAGCGGGTTTTTTACCGCTGAAATCAGGGATTGTTCGGCAAGTTCTATGCTGTGCGCCGCCATGGCATCGGTGAAAGTATTTGAATTCACGGATGTATAGCCTTCAATGGTGTGCGTGAGCGCGTCCATGCCGGTCTCGGCTGTGATTTTAGCAGGAAGCGTGAGCGTG
>MGVM01000001.1:1679-4958 GCA_001800495.1 Elusimicrobia bacterium RIFOXYB2_FULL_48_7 | reverse complement strand
CCGAGCGCAGGCTTCTTTTATTTTTGAGTTTTCTATTTATGATAACCGAGTTCTTCGTGACTTCCGAGCCGGTTCCCGAAGTCGTGGGCACCGCGATGAACGGCACGCCGGGCGCTTCAAGCGTTTTAGTCCCGTCAACTTCCAGGTAATCCGCAACGCCAGTGAATTTATTTTCTCTGAGCATGGCGGCTATCGCCTTCGAAACATCAAGCACGCTTCCCCCGCCGATCCCGATGACAACATCGCATTTATTTATTTTCGCGAGAGCGATCCCTTCATCAATCACTTCCGTGTCCGGCTCAGGAAAAACTTTGTCGAACAAAACTACATCCCGGCCCTTAAGGATTTTTATTGCCTGCTCGGACAGCTGCGCGTTCCTGGCTGATTTTCTGCCCGTGACAAGAAGTACGCGGCTTTCTTCACTGCGGAGCGCGCCGGGGAGCGAATTTATGGCTCCTTTGGAGAAAATAATCTTTGTCGGAAGGTAAAAGTTGATCATTTTTTTCATTGCAAATCCTTAAAAATATACCTGGCTGTAATCCAGTTCCTGGTAATTGCCGCAATAATCTGCCGGCTTCCTGAAAACCAGCAGTTTTTCCGGTTCGGACAGGTTCAACGGCGAATTTTTTCCGGTTTTGTTCAGGAAATCCTGGCAATAATTCCGGGTGGACGGCTCAATAAGCTCGGTCTTGGCGTGAGGCGCCTTGGTAATCCGGTAATGGATGCAGTTCCAGCAGCATTCCTGCGGCATGATTTTTATCCTTTGTCGCGGCCTTTCACGGCATGTTTATTTTACCACATTTTCCGTCAAACTTCTACCGCTACCTTATTGGTTTTTGGACGACCTCTTGCGGGACTTTCACGAGCTTGCTTAAATCAAAACCCTGGGCTTCCAGCTGTTTAAGGACAGCGTCATATGTTTTTTCGTCCATTTCCGGCTTCCGGCACATTATCCACAAATGGCTTCGTGAGTGCTTGCTTATCACGGCATATTCGTAATTCCTGCCCGCCGCGACAACCCAGTACTTGCCGCTGAACGGCCAGAAAAACATTACCCTGAATACCGAGTTTGACTGCTTGTCAACGATCCACCCTTTTAAACTGGATGTTATTTCCTTCCCGTCCAGGCAATGTTTCCTGCCGGAAAAAAGCACGTGTATGCCGCCGTTTTCCAGGTTTGTCCAGACAGCCGTACCGCCCACGAGATTTTTCTGGAAAAAATTCGGGTACCTGGCTATTTCGTACCATTTGCCCGAGCAGAGCGACAGGTCCGCGTATTCAACCGGTTTAAAATCCGCCGGGCATGAAGGCGCGCTCTGCGCGTAAAATACGCCCGGCACCGCCAACAGCAACATTAACAGCGCCGCAGGGCCGAATATTATTTTCCGGAGAATGTTCATTAATTTGTTTTCTGGTAAAGCAGGAACCGGTAGGATTTGTAAACGGCAAAATTATCAGCATTCCTGCTGCCGCTGAAATATTTCCTGTTGATCTTGTCTATTTTTTTCCTGAATTTCCACTTGATCACCTTCGAAAGAAGCGGGAATTTGATATCCAGGTAGTCCAGGCAGGCAGTCCATGTTGGCACGCCGACCTGCGTGAGGAAATCGTCCACCAGTTTCAGGTTCGGAGCGGTTTCCTTTGTTATATCAATGTCCTTTAAAAGCCTGAAGGGATGCTTCTCAATTGTTTTGTAGAATTCCGCCAGGAAGTGCCCGCCGCCAAGCGGGCTTTCGCCCTTGGCGTCTGTCTTGAAAAAATCGCTTATCAGCATATAGCCATTGTCGTTCAGGAAAGCCCTGTTTTGCCGGAAAGCCTTTTCCATGTCGACATACTGGAAACTTTCGCTGAAAAGGATCATGTCATATTTTTTTTCCGTAACGACTTCCTCGTATTTTGATTCGTAGATATGGGACTTGCCGCCCAGCAGTTCCCTGGCGTGCCGCGTCAGCAGTTTGCTCGGAGAAACGCAGTCGACGCTGTAGCCCTTCGCGGCAAGCCTTGACGCAAGCTTGCCCGTGCCGCAACCCACGTCCAGTATGGCCGACACTTTTTCGGGTATCTGCGACATCAGGAAATTAGCGTAATTTTCCTGCGCCCTGGCCAGGTTTGAAATATCCACTTCCAGGCCGTTTGTCCAGTAGCCGTAATGCAGGTGGTCCGTCTTGAAAAAATATTTGCTGAAAGTTATGCCCAGGTCCAGCCCTATATCCCTGGAGTCCGCTTTTTTTCTCTTGCTCAATTTATTTTCCCCTTTCTTTATTAGTTGAAACTTACCGTTGTGGAAGTCCTTTTGTCCTTGACGAACACGCTGCCTTCCCTCTGTTCGGCTGATTTTGCGTATTTTTTCATCTCGATCAGGATGTCTATGATCTCGGCATAATGCGATATTTCGCGCTTTTCGTTGGTGGAAATGCCTATGGATACCGTCATCACGGAAAAATTCCTGGCGTTGCCGCGCCGGTCCGTGGTAACGATGTACCCCCTTTCCCTGTCTGCCTGGGTGTAGTATGCCGGGATGCGCTTGTCAAAATTTTCCGTGATGTATCCGCAGACGGCGTCAACTTTTTCCACTGAGGTGACCATGATGAAATCGTCGCCGCCGATATGCCCCAGGAAATCCCCCTTGGTCCCGCAAAGGTTTATTGCCTCGAATATCACTTCCTGCAGGAGAAAAATGACGTTGTCGCCCTTTTTATAGCCGTAAACATCGTTGTACGCCTTGAAGTGGTCCAGATCCACGTAGCCCACCGCGAATTTTTCCTTGTGAGCGAGCCGCGCCGTGATCTCTTCTTCTATCCTGGCCGTGCCGGGAAGTTTCGTGAGCGGGTTGAGCGAAATGAATTCCTTGCTCCTCTGGATGGACTGCGTCACGCGCGCCCTGAGTTCGTCGGAGTCAAACGGCTTGACCATATAATCGTCAGCGCCGACCTGCAGGCCGACTATCTTGTCGTAAACTTTGGTCCTGGTGCCGGAAAGCAGTATGACGGGAATGAAACAGGTGGAGTGGTCCTTTTTTATGTTCTTACAGACGTCGTAACCGTTCATGTTGGGCATATCGCAGTCGAGCAGGACCAGGTCGGGTTTTATCTCCTGCGCTTTTTTAAGCGCAGAGGAACCGTCGAAGGTAGTGATGATTTCGTGTTCGTCCTGCTTCAGCGCCAGCTCAATGAGCTCGAGCGTTTCAATGTCGTCGTCAGCGATAAGTATCTTATGCCTGCCCATTTTTCCTTCTTAATACTCCATTCTACGCGCTTGGAAACGTATGGAGCGTTTTTC
>MGVM01000001.1:847-1654 GCA_001800495.1 Elusimicrobia bacterium RIFOXYB2_FULL_48_7 | reverse complement strand
TTCCTTCTTAATACTCCATTCTACGCGCTTGGAAGCGTATGGAGCGTTTTTCCTTCTTAATACTCCATTCTACGCGCTTGGAAGCGTATGGAGTATAGTGTATTATATGAAATATTTTTGATTTAGTCACCAAAAAAAAGTAGAATGCTGTTATGCCCCAAAACCAATAAGGTAGCGGTTTTGGGATTTCACCCTGTTCAATTTGGGGCGTCGCCAAGCGGTAAGGCACGGGACTTTGGATCCCGTATTCGAAGGTTCGAATCCTTCCGCCCCAGTTTTTGAGCTTGGAGCGAAATCTTCAGTAGATTTCCGGCGGGCTTGTAAATTCCTTCCCTATGAATTCCCTGCAGTCAATAAAAAAATATTTTTCCACGCTATTTTGCTAGATTCTTCCCGCACTTGGGGCACTTCAGTGACGACGGCCTGAACCCGGGTTTCGACGGTATCTCGGTCCCGCAGGAACCGCAGACGCCCGCTATACCCGTGACAGAAGCTTTGGAGGCTCTTTCCTCGACCTTGTTGATCTTTGTGTCAAAAATGTTTTCTTTTCTGGTTGGATTCTGTGAGTTTCTTGCCGGCATGGTATTGCCTCCTGCCTTTTATAATTTTGGGACTATAATATTTTGTTGAGTAAATTATACTTTTTTGTTTGACGAATGTAAACTTTCAGGCTTGAAAATAGTCGCTCAAAATGTTAGAATACTCTATTATTATAAACATTATTTTAAATGTTTTAAATAATGGCTGCGTAGCGAGGTGCCGCAGTGCGACGAATAAGGAGCACATGGTTGCGGCGGGCGCGAGAAG
>MGVM01000001.1:0-809 GCA_001800495.1 Elusimicrobia bacterium RIFOXYB2_FULL_48_7 | reverse complement strand
AAAATAATTCTCGCGCTGCTAACTTTCTGCTTTGTTTCCCCTGTCTTTTCCGCTGAAAAAATCCAGATAGTCTCCAACGGAGACCTGCTGGGCTTTTACCGCATCAGGACCTATAACGACATAAAATACGTTTCGCTCAAGGACATCACCGAAACCTGCTCCGGAAGCCTGAACTGGTACAGCGTGTCCGGGAAAGTCGTGCTGACGGTGAACACGCACCACATATGTTTTTACTACCGCTCAAAAGACGTAATCGTGGACACAAACAAGTACACTCTCCCGTTTCCCACTTACATGGCCTCGCACGACCTGTACATACCCCTGGATTTTTTCCTAAGCATCAAGTTCATAGAGGCCTCGGGGTACAAAGTGGCTTACGACCAGCAGCAGAACATACTCACTTTTGAAAGCGCCGTCAATGTTTACCCGCCCAGGGTGTACTCCTACAACGGTTTCACCAGGATAAACTTCGAGCTGAGCGAAAAACTTCCCTATAACCTGCAAAAAAAGGGCAAGAACGACTACCAGGTGTCATTTTCCCGCGGGAAAACCATAGCCGACAAACTGTTTTTTGAAAACGACCATATCAAGAATATTTCAATTTCAAACAGCCATAACCAGGCGATATGCCGGTTCAAACTGGTGGATTCAAACCTTGATATCAGGCCGAAACTCGAGGAAAACCCCCTGCGGCTTGTCATAACTATCTCCCCTCCCGGCACCGACGTGAAATCGGATACCTCGGAAGGCACGGCTGTCGCTGGCTCCACCATCCCGTTAATTTTTCCCTGGGCGGAGAAATTAACGGG